>JAHEDM010000139.1 GCA_024641205.1 Actinomycetes bacterium | reverse complement strand
CTTCGCCGTCTCCGATCAGATCTTCGGCAACGCCGACAACGATGTTGACCGGGACGGCAAACCCGAGTCCTTCCGCGCCGACGTCACTGACCCCAATCGCGGTGGTGATGCCGATCAGGCGGCCTTGCCCATCCAGAAGTGCCCCTCCGCTCGAACCGCGGGTGATGGGGGCGTCGGTCTGTATGAGTCCGAACAGCTCTTCGGTAGCCGTTACGGTGAGTGTGCGGTTGAACGCCGAAACGATGCCGGACGTGACGGAGGGCCCGCCGTACAAGCCAAGCGGGTTGCCGATCGCGATGGCCGGGTCGCCGATGCGGACATCCTCGATATCGGCCAGCTCGATGGGTGTCAGATTGGGGACGTCGACCTTGATCACGGCCACGTCGGTCAGCGGGTCTGTGCCAACGACCTCGGCTTGGTAGATCCGCCCATCCAGAAAGACCACGCGGACGAACTCCGCATCCTCCACGACGTGATTGTTGGTGAGCACATAGCCGTCCTCGCTGTAGACGACCCCCGAACCCGTCCCCGCTGCCGACGCGTCAACCCCGTTGCCGTTTCCGACTTCAACGGTGACGATTGATGGCCGAACCAGTTCGGCGATGGCGGCCACGGCAGTAGTTCCCTCGATCGGAATCGGAATCGGAACCGTCACTTCCGCGGTGGCGGGCTCGACGCTGATGGTGGTTGAGGTCGTGATCACCGGATCCGGCTCGGAGAGCACACCCGCTGCGCTGAGTCCCGCAAAAGTGAGTAGCGATCCGATTAACCCGCCCAGGGTGGCTGCCAAGATCGTCCTGCCGCTGCCTGAAGGGTCGGCTCGACGGTGGCTGGGCGGCTGAGTCGGTGTAGCCTGCGGCGGCGGAGGTGGCGTCGCAGGAGCTAAGCGGGCGCCTGGGGCAGGCTGACTGTTGGCCATGGGGTGATTGTATGGGCAAATCTCCACTAAAGAGTCGCATCCGGGTCTCGGACGGCCTCATCGAGCCCGGCACGCTGGCGGCCGAGGCCGGCGAAGCGGGAGCCGGGGCAGTCGTCATGTTCCTGGGTACCGTCCGCGATCACTCCCCGGGCAAAGCGGGAGTCACGCACCTCGAGTACGAGGCATACACCGAGCAGGTAGAAGCAAAGATCGGCGAAATCGTGGCGGAGGCCGCCCTCCGCTGGCCGCTGTTGCACGTCGTTGTCGAACACCGAACCGGGACGGTTGCCGTCGGGGAGGCATCGGTAGGCGTAACGGTTTCGGCAGCGCACCGGGCCGAGGCATTTGAGGCGGCCCGGTTTCTGATAGACGAACTCAAAGAGCGGGCGCCCATCTGGAAGAAAGAACACTGGCCCGGCGGCGCGGAATGGGTGGAAGGTGCTTGACGCCCACGGCGTCAAGCACCGGTGGGAAGTTCAAAGTGGGAAGAGGGAGTTTCTGAGCGGCTACCCATTTTCCGCTCTCATCTTCCACTCTCACCTTCCTGCTAGCTACAGCTAGCGGCCGTTTGCCCGACATTGCATTCGGCCGTATTGATATAGTCCCCTCATCCGGACGGCTGGCGGCCGTTCGGTCAACCGACGGAGGGGACGGTTCCGCTTGCTGGAAGTCGCCAACCTGGAGGTCGTCTACCACGACGTCATTCTGGTGCTGCGCGGCCTTTCCTTCAGCGTCCCCGACGGGAAGATCGTGGCTTTGTTGGGCGCCAACGGCGCCGGGAAGACCACCGTCCTTCGAGCGATCTCCGGCCTGCTCGACGTCCACGAGGGTGATATCACCAAGGGCGAGGTCCGGGTCGACGGTGAGCCGATCCACAAGCTGAGGCCCGCCTCCATCGTTGACCGGGGAGTGACCCAGGTGATGGAAGGAAGGCGAATCTTCGCCCAGTTCACCGTTGACGAGAACCTTCGGGTGGGAGCTCATACCCATTTCAGCGATCTGGAAAAGAATCTCGACCGGGTCTACGAACTCTTCCCGATTCTCAAAGAGAGACGAAAGCGTACTGCGGGGTATCTGTCTGGTGGTGAGCAGCAGATGCTGGCCATGGGTCGCGGCCTCATGTCGAATCCCCGGTACCTGCTTCTCGACGAACCGAGTCTCGGCCTTGCTCCGCTCTTGGTCCAGCAGATCCGTGATCTGATCGTCGAGATCAACCGGCAAGGCACAAGCATCCTGTTGGTCGAGCAGAACGCCACTATGGCCCTGTCGATCGCCGAGCACGGCTACATCATGGAGACCGGCAAGATCGTCATGGATAAGCCGGCCACCGATCTGATGAAAGATGAGGATGTCCAGGAGTTCTACCTGGGCCTTCACGCCGGGGGGCGGAAGTCGTTTCGGGACGTGAAACACTACAAGCGCAGGAAGCGGTGGCTGTCGTGAGCGGACCCCTCCTGGAAGTCAACGACCTGCGCCTCTCGTTCGCAGGTGTGATCGCTCTCGATGGGGTGAGCTTCAACGTCGATGAGGGTGAGTTGTACGCCATCATTGGTCCCAATGGTGCGGGCAAGACCTCGATCTTCAACTGCCTCAACGGCGTTTACCATCCCCAACAGGGGTCGATCGCCCTGGAGGGCCAATCCATTCTCGGCATGAAACCGCACAGGATCGCCGCCCGCGGGATGGCGCGGACCTTCCAAAACATTGAGTTGTTCGAGAACCTGACGGTGCTCGACAATATCCTGCTAGGCCGCCACTTGCACATCTCGTACGGCCCGCTTCTGGCTGCCGTATACCAAGGGCGCGCCAAGCGGGAAGAGGTACAACACCGAGCCCGGGCCGAGGAGATCATCGATTTTCTGGAGATCGAGCAGTTTCGCAAAAGTCTCGTGGGGATGCTGCCGTACGGGATCCAGAAACGCGTCGAACTCGGCCGAGCCCTGGCGATGGATCCGAAGCTTCTCCTCCTCGATGAGCCGGCCGCCGGTATGAACCTCGAAGAGACCGAGGACATCGCCCGCTTCATCCTCGATATCAAAGAAGAATTGGGGATCGCCATGATCCTGGTCGAGCATGACATGGGTCTGGTTATGGACATCGCCGACCAGGTGATGGTGCTCGATTTTGGTCGCAAAATCGCAGACGGAACCCCGGCCGTCGTGCAGCGCGACCCGGAGGTCATCCGCGCCTATCTGGGCGAGGAGTTCGAGACCAAAGAACTCCAGGAAGCCGAAATGCACATCCTCGGAGGAGATGGCTTGTGACCACAACGACGCAGCAACCCCGGAGCGGCGCACCGGCGCTCGACCACATGAGCATGACCGCCTGGCTGAGGACGATCGCCCGGGAAGAGCCCGACCGGGTCGGTCTGCGCGAAAAGAATTTCGGGATTTGGCAAGAAACGACCTACGCCGGGTATTGGGAACTGGTGAAAACGGCCGGGATGGCCCTCTGGGCACTCGGCGTCCGTCCGGGCGACAAGGTGGCGATCCATTCCGAAAACCGACTGGCCTGGGTCGTGAGCGACCTGGCGATCCAGGGAATCCAGGCGGTTTCGGTCGGCCTCTACCCGACCAACCCTGCCCCGGAGGTCGAGTATCTGCTGTCCCATTCTGAAGCGAAGGTGCTGATCGCGGAAGACCAGGAACAGGTCGACAAGGCCCTCGAGGTACGGCACCGATTGCCGCACCTCGAGAAGATCATCTACGTGGAACCGCGCGGGGTCCGCACGTACGACGACCCTATGTTGATGTCGTGGGACATGTTTCTCACCGTCGGTCACCAGCAGCTGATCGAGACTCCACGGCGATTCGATGAACTCGTCGACGGAGTCGATCCAGAAGACATCGCCACCATCGTCTACACCTCCGGAACCACCGGCCCGCCCAAGGGAGCCATGCTCTCCCATCACAATCTGGTGTGGACGGCCGGGGAGGCGGTCTCGATCATCGCCGGGGGGATAGTGCCCGCCCGGGTCGAGTATCTCTCCTATCTTCCACTCTGCCACGTGTTCGGGAGGCTCTACGACTTGGCAGGAGCGATTGCCTTCCGGGCGACGGTCAATTTTGCCGAATCGATCGATACCGTGGTTGCCGACCTCCAGGAAATCCAGCCAACGTATTTTCCGGCCCCACCGCGGATCTGGGAGAAGATGGCGGCCGCCACCCAAATCAGAATGGCGGATGCCTCGCCGTCCAAGAAACTCCTCTACAAGGTGTTCCAGAAGGCCGGGATGTGGAACGCCAGCCGGATCCTCGAGCGCGGGTCGCGAGGGCTGATCGGCAACCTCGTTTACGGTGTGGGCTGGTTGCTCGTCTACCGGTCCTTGCAAAAGAAGATCGGCATGTCCAAGTGCCGTCAGGCCATCTCGGGTGCTGCTCCGATTGCCCCTGAGGTGCTGCAGTTCTTCATGGCGCTCGGGGTGCCGATCTATGAGGGCTGGGGGATGACCGAGACCTCCGCCCTCGGCACCGTCAACCGTCCCGGACGTGTCAAGTTAGGAACGATCGGTGAACCCCTCGAGGGATGTGAGGTCGTCATCGGTGAGGGCGGTGAGATCCTGGCCCGTCATCCAGGTGTGTTCATGGGTTACTTCAAGAACCCGGAGGCGACCGCTGAAGCCATCGACGCCGACGGTTGGCTCCACACAGGGGACGTTGGCGAACTCGACGGAACGCACATTCGCATCATCGACCGAATGAAGGACATCATCATCACCGCCGGCGGCAAGAACATTTCGCCATCGGAACTCGAGAATCGTCTCAAAGTGTCACCCTTCATCAAAGAGGCGATGGTGATCGGCGACCGTCGGAAGTTCGTCAGCGCAATCATCGGGATCGAACTCGATGTGGTTTCCAATTGGGCTCAGCGGCGGGGTATCACTTTCACCACCTATCGGGATCTCTCCGAGAAGTCCGAAGTCATTGACCTCATCCGCAAAGAGGTGGACAAAGCGAACCAGGACTTCGCTCCGGTCGAGCAGATCAAGAAGTTCAGGTTGATCCCCAAGGAACTCGATCACGAACAGGGCGAACTCACTGCCACCCAGAAGATCAAACGGAAAGTTCTGGTCGATCAGTTCGCAGAGCTCATCGAGGAGATGTACGCGTGACCCAGTTCCTCCAGGCAACCGTTGCGGGTTTGTCCCTGGCCTCGATCTACATGCTGCTGGCACTCGGCTTTGTGGTCATCTACAAGTCGATGCAGGTGTTGACCTTCGCCCACCCGGCGGTGATGCTGTTTGGCGCCTACATGGTCTCGTATCTGGCGATCGATCTGGAGTTGGGCTTCTGGGTGGCGCTGGCAGGCGGCATGATCGCTACCGCGGTCCTTAGCTGGATAGCGGAACGGGTGGCCATTCGTCCGATGGTCGGCAAACCACTGTTTGCCATCGCCATCCTGACCCTGGGTCTCGATATTGCCATACGCACACCCATCAACAACCTGATCGGCGTCAACATCCGGTCGGTCGGAGACCCGTGGGGCTTCGGAACGTGGAACGTCGGCGGCGTGATCATTCAGCACCGGGCCGTAGCCATGATCGTCACCGCGACGATCGTAGGAACTCTTCTCTTTGTCTTCTTCCGCTTCACGCGGGTTGGTTTGGCGATGCGAGCTACCGCGGCCGACCAGGAAGTGGCGCTGGCGCAGGGGATCAGCGTGGGGAGGATCTTCTCGCTGGCCTGGATTATGGCCGGGGCGATGGCTGCGCTGGCGGGCACCTTTGCATCATCCGACCTGAGCGGGCTGACCCAGAGCACCTACCTGGTTGCGCTCAAAGCATTGCCGGCCATCGTGGTCGGGGGCCTCGACTCGATTGGCGGCGCCGTGGTCGGGGCGCTCGTCATCGGCCTCGCCGAGGCCTATACGGCTACCTACCAGGGCCAATACGCCGCTTTCTTGGGCGGCAACTTCAGCCAGGTAATCCCCTATGTGGTGCTGCTGGTTGTGCTGCTCATTCGCCCGTACGGCCTGTTCGGCACCGAGGAGGTCGAGCGAGTATGAGAGGTCGCCCATCGCTCTACACGCGGTATGAGGCGGATTCGGCCATGCTCCCGACCACCACTCAGCGGGTGTGGTTCGTGGTCGGGCTCCTCGCCGTCGCGGTGCTGCCCGTGTGGCTGCCCCGCGACTGGATGATCCTCATCGCCACGGCCTTTATTGCCTCGGTGGGGGTCATCGGCCTGAACCTGATCACCGGGTACGCGGGCCAGGTTTCGTTGGGGCATGCCTTCTTTCTCGGGATCGGAGCCTATGCGGGCGCCGCCCTCGGCGGGGTGGCGACCGACAAGGTGGTCGGCCTGGGACTCGATGTGATCATTTGGGTGCCTGCCGCGGGCTTGATAGCCGGTATCGTTGGGGCCGCCATTGCGCCCGTCGCCCTGCGGTTGAAAGGCCTGTACTTGGCGATCCTCACGCTCGGTTTGGTGTTCCTCGGCGAGCACATCTTCCGCGAATGGGAATCGGTCACCGGCGGGCCGGGGGTCGGGCGCGAGCCGGGTTCGTTGACCTTGTTCGGGTGGCACTTCGATCAGGACGGGACGATCGGAGGTTTGGTGGTCACCCGGGAACAGCAGATCTACTGGCTGGGTCTTGTGGTCTTACTGATCATGGGCTTCCTGGCCAAGAACCTGGTTCGCTCGAAGATCGGTCGGGCTTTTGCCGCCGTTCGCGACCGGGACATCGCCGCAGAGGTGATGGGGATCGGACTCACCCGCCAGAAAGTGCTGGCTTTTGCGGTTTCGTCTTTCTACGCAGGAGTGGCAGGAGCCCTGCTCTACACGGTGACCGGCTTCGTCAACACGGCCTCGTTCAATCTGTTGCTTTCGATCAACTACATCGCCATGGTGGTCATCGGTGGGGCGGCCAGCATCGCCGGGTCGGTGATGGGAGCGGCTTTCCTGACGCTGTTGCCCCGCATGATTGACGCAGCCGGCGACGTGCTCCCCTTTTTGGAAGTCGGCTCCTCTGGGCTGCTCAGTACCTCTCAGCTCGAGCGGGTGATTTTTGGAGTGCTCATCGTGGCGTT
>JAHEDM010000138.1 GCA_024641205.1 Actinomycetes bacterium | reverse complement strand
GCCACCGAGCTCCTCGAGCCGTCGGTAGCTCATGCCTGCGTGGATTGGCGAGAGGCTCCGAAGCTCATCCCAAGCTTCCTCAGCGGTTGGGGTGCCCCAATCGTGTCCCATTCTGCGGGCTAGATCGGAGAAGATATAGAGGTCGTCCCGAGCCTCGCCGGGCGGATCGACCGCTTTGCGCACCCGCTGCACGCGGCGCTCGGACGAAGTCACCGTCCCCTCTGTCTCGACCCAACCGGCTGCGGCCGGCAGAACAACGTCGGCCAACTCCGCCGTCCTGGTCAGATAGATATCTTGGACGACCATGAAATCGAGACTGCGCAGCAACTCGACGGTATGGTTGGAATCGGCTTCTGATTGGGCCGG
Organism: Actinomycetes bacterium; assembly: GCA_024641205.1. Taxonomy (GTDB): domain Bacteria; phylum Actinomycetota; class Acidimicrobiia; order Spongiisociales; family UBA4744; genus UBA4744. The sequence continues at coordinate 6,597 of JAHEDM010000138.1, read as the reverse complement.
GTTCTCACCGATCACATACAAGGTCCGGAGGTCACCCCGCTCCATCGCCTCGAACATCTGACTGAGATGCCACCCCTTGACCGGATTGAGAGCCACCCTCCACGCAGACTCGAATCGTTCCCGAGCTTCATCGTTCTCAACATCCTGGAAGCCGGGCAACTTGTTGGGGAGGGCGCCCATGTCACCGCCGCCCTGAACGTTGTTCTGTCCCCTGATGGGCACCAACCCGGATCCGTACCGGCCCACATGGCCGGTGAGCAGGGCAAGGTTGATGAGGGCCAGCACGTTGTCGGTGGCGTTGTGGTGCTCGGTGATGCCGAGAGTCCAACAGAGCTGGGCCTTGCCGGCTGTTGCGTACTCGTGGGCGAGATCCCGAATCGCCCCGGCGGGTACACCCGTCACGGCTTCCGCTTTTTCGAGAGTCCACTCGTCGACCGATTGCCGGTAGGCGTCGAACCCGACTGTGGCCCGATCGATGAAATCCTGATGGTGAAGCCCGGCCGCGATGATTTCCCGGCCGACCGCGTTGGCGAGGGCTATGTCGGACCCCACTTCGAGACCGAGCCACACGTCGGCCCATTGGGCAGACGTGGTCCGGCGCGGATCGACGGCGTACATGCGGGCGCCTTTGTGGATGGCCTTGAGGATGTGGTGAAAGAAGATCGGATGGGCTTCGCGCGCGTTTGATCCCCACAGGATGATGAAATCCGTGTCCTCCATCTCCCGGTACGAACTCGTTCCGCCGCCTGCTCCAAAGACTGCCGCCAGACCGGCGACGCTGGGAGCGTGTCACGTACGGTTACAGCTGTCGATGTTGTTGCTGCCGATCACCGTCCTGGCAAACTTCTGGGCCATGAAGTTCATTTCGTTCGTGGCCTTCGAACAGCTGAACATCCCAAACGAGGTCGGTCCGTGCGTTGCGACCGTCGAGCCGAATCTTTCGGCCACCCGGTCCAGAGCCTCGTCCCAGGTGACTTCCCGGAACCCGTCTCCTTCTCTGAGCAGCGGCCGGGTGATCCGCTCGTAGCGTCGGCCCATCTGTGCTCCTTCCCTGTGCAGACGGTGTTCAGCCTACGCGCGCAAGAGGAACCAGGTGGATACCCGGACTAGATGACCAGGGCCGCCTCGAGCCAGCGAAAATCAGTGTTGCCCCCGCTGATGATGACGCCCACTCGCCGCCCGTTCATCTCGATGCCAAGCGAGCGAAGGGCCGCCAGCCCCGCTGCTCCCGAAGGTTCAACCACCAGTTTCATCCGCTGGAGATGGAAGAGGGCCGCAGCCAAGAGGGCATCTTCAGTGATCGTGACAACCTCTGTGTTTCCGGCAGTCAGGATTTCGAAGGCGACTTCCCCCAAACCGGTCAAGAGACCGTCCGCCCAGGTGGTTGGATCGGGCACCCGCGGTTGGCGAACCCCGGTTTGCATGGATCGGTAGGCGTCGTCGACCGCCTCTGGTTCTGCCCCGATCACCCGTATCCCGGGCCGCATGGCCGCGGCGGCCAGCGTGAGGCCCGACAGCAGGCCGCCCCCTCCGACGGGGGCAATGACGACGTCGAGGTCCTCAACGTCTTCGAACATCTCCAGGGCGGCCGTCCCCTGGCCGGCTACCACTCGCGGATCATCGAACGGATGGACGAGAATGGAGCGGCGAGCCTCCCGCTCCCGTTCGCAGACGACCTCCCGCTCGGCCTGTTTGCAGAAGACGATTTCTGCCCCATACCCGCGCACCGCTCTCACTTTGACCGAAGGAGCGTCTTCCGGCATCACCACGGTGCAGGGAATCCCCCGAATCCGGGCCGCGTAGGCAAGGGCGGCCGCATGGTTTCCCGACGAGTGCGTGATCACCCCGCCGGCTGCTTCTTCGTCGCTGAGACTGAGGACGGTATTGACGGCCCCCCGCGCTTTGAACGCCCCAACTTTTTGGAGGTTCTCACACTTGAAGAAGACCTGTGCGCCCGATTCCCGATCCAACGTCGCCGACGTCATGACCGGCGTCCGGTGAACGAACGGGGCGATCCGCTCGGCCGCGGCACGGACGTCGTCAAAGGTAGGGATCATGGGCGGGCGCGAGTGTACCTCTCTCCGGTTTTGGCGTCGTACAAGCACGCTATGGGTGTTCCTGTGACGCCAAAAACCTGAAGAAAGGTAGGCTTCTCACACCGCGTTGCAAGGACTCTTGATGATCATCGACGGCTACGTACATCAGCTTCCGGACCAGGATCCGGAAGAGACCCAGGAATGGCTCGATTCGCTCGACGGCGTGATCTCGTCGCAGGGAAAGATGCGAGCCCAATTGCTCATGGCCAAGCTGATCACTCGCGCCCGGGAGCAGAATGTCGGTGTTCCGGCGTCGATCTCAACCCCTTACATCAACACGATCCCACCTGAGGAAGAAGCCTGGTTCCCGGGCGACATGTACCTCGAGAAGCGGATCCGACGATTCATCAGATGGAACGCGGCCGTGATGGTGATCAAGGCCAACACAGCGGCCGACGGAATCGGCGGGCACCTCTCCACGTTCGCTTCTTCGGCTGCCCTGTATGAGGTCGGTTTCAACCATTTCTTTCGCGGCAAGGACGACGGACTGCCGGGAGACCACGTCTACATCCAGGGTCACGCCGCCCCGGGCATCTACGCCCGGGCCTACCTGGAGCACCGCATCGACGACGAAGACCTGGATCGGTTCCGCCGCGAAATCGGAGGCGGCCTGTCCAGCTATCCACACCCTCGCCTCATGCCAGACTTCTGGGAGTACCCGACCGTCTCGATGGGCATCGGCCCGATCAATTCGATCTACCAGGCTCGCTACAACAAATACCTTCTGAACCGCCGCATCGACGATGCCGCCGAGTCGCGCGTGTGGGCATTCGTGGGCGACGGCGAAACCGACGAACCGGAAACCCTCGGGGCCATCAACCTGGCGGCCCGCGAGAAACTCGACAACCTGACCTGGGTGATCAACTGCAACCTGCAACGCCTGGATGGGCCCGTACGCGGCAACGGCAAGATCATCCAGGAGCTCGAAGCCACCTTCCGGGGCGCGGGCTGGAATGTCATCAAGGTGCTGTGGGGATCCAATTGGGACCCGCTGCTGGCGGCCGATGTCGACGGGGTCCTGGTCAACAAGATGAACACCACCGTGGACGGCGAATACCAGCGTTTCAAGACCGAATCGGGTGCGTATGTGCGGGAACATTTCTTCGGCCCCGACCCACGCCTCCGCAAACTCGTCGAGCACATGACCGACGACGAGATCTGGCGTCTGCGACGTGGAGGCCTCGATTACAACAAGGTCTACGCCGCCTACAAGGCCGCCACCGAGATGAAAGGCGCCCCAACCGTCATCCTGGCCAAGACCATCAAGGGATGGACCCTCGGTCCGGATGTTGAGGGTCGCAATGCAACCCATCAGATCAAGAAGATGACCAACGAGCAACTCAAGGTCCTGCGCGAACGCCTGCATCTCCAAGAAGAGATCCCGGAGGATGCACTCGCTCCCGACCGGGAACCTCCCTACTACCGGCCGCCGGAGGGATCGCCGGAGAGCGACTATCTGCAGCAGCGCCGCAAAGCCCTCGATGGCTACCTCCCGAGCCGGGTGATCAACACCCGCCGCAAGCTCGAAATGCCCTCTCGTGAGCCGTTTGAGGAATTTGAGCCGGGGTCGGGAGCCCAGGAGGTGTCGACCACAATGGCGTTCACCCGCCTCCTGCGCAGCCTGGCGCGCGACAAGAAATTCGGCCCCAGGGTTGTGCCGATCATCCCCGACGAAGGCCGCACCTTCGGCATGGATGCTCTCTTCAAGGAGCTGAAGATCTACGCCTCCCAAGGCCAGCTCTACGAACCGGTCGACCACGATCTGCTGCTGTCGTACGTCGAAGGCAAAGACGGCCAGATCCTCGAGGAAGGCATAACTGAGGCAGGTGGGATGGCCAGCTGGATTGCCGCGGCCACCTCTTACGCAACGCGGGGCGTGCCGATGGTCCCCTTCTTCACCTTCTATTCGATGTTCGGTTTCCAGCGGGTGGGCGATCTGATCTGGTCGGCTGCCGACTCGCGGGCCCGAGGGTTTCTGTTGGGGGCAACGGCCGGGCGCACCACCCTGGCAGGCGAAGGCCTGCAGCACCAGGACGGGCACAGTCTGGTGCTCGCTTCGACGGTTCCCGTCTGCGAAGCATACGACCCGGCTTTTGCCTACGAGATGAGCACGATCGTCGAGCAGGGCTTGCAGCGGATGTACGTCGAAAACGAAGACGTCTTCTATTACCTGACCCTCTACAACGAGAACTTCGCTCAACCGCCGATGCCGGAGGGTTCCACCGAAGGGATCATGCGCGGCCTGTATCGGTGGGCGTCCGTCCCCGAAGGCACCACCCACCAAGCGACGATCCTGTTCTCGGGCACCGCCCAGGGGGCCGCCCGGGAAGCTCAGCGGGAATTGGCCGAGCACTACGACGTCGGGGTGGAGCTGTGGAGCGCCACGTCCTATAAGAAACTCCGCGAGGAAGCCCTCGAAGTTGAGCGATGGAATCGACTCCATCCTGGCGCGACCCCCCTGGTGCCGTATGTGACCGGGCAATTAGCCACCTCAGGGGAGCCGGCCGTTCCGTTTGTCGCGGTAACGGACTACATGAAAATGGTGCCGGATCAGGTAGCTCGCTGGATTCCCGGAAGCTTCACCTCCCTTGGCACCGACGGTTTCGGGCGGTCCGACACCAGGGAGGCGCTCCGTCATTTCTTCGAGACCGACAGCCCGCACGTCGTGGTGGCCGTGCTCGACGCCCTCCACAACAACGGCGTGGTCCCTGGCTCGCTCGTCAAGGATGCGATCGACCGGTACGGCATCGACCCCGATATTGGAAACCCGGCGGCAAGGTAGTCGCTGCGGTGACCTGGTAGCCCATAGGCGAGGATCGACCCTTCAGCCGGCCGACTCCTAGCTTGCGGCAACGCCGGTGTTCAGCCAGGACCGCACCTGCTCGTGGACGGCGGGGTCGCCGGCCAGATCGGAATGACGGCGCTTGCCAATTACCCGCACTTCGGCTGCCGTGATGGTCCGCCGTCGTCCCCGGCCCGTGCCGCTGCCGGTTCGGACGATCAGGTCACCAACGAGAACACCGAAGGGGTGGGTGGGTTCGGAAGTGACGACGCCGGCGACGAAATGCTGTTGCACGTGTACTGGGAGCGAAAGGTCGCTGCTGATGCCGTCGAACAAAGCAGCGGGGTCGATGCCTTGCCAGTCTTCCTGCCGGATGGCACCGAAGCGGAGATCCTTGATTCCGACGCTTCGTTGATCGAGGAAGTCACCAAGCGGCCGGCTCTCGGGAGAAATGCGCAGGCCCAGGGACATCACATTGACGCCCTTCTCGAGGGGCGCACCCAGGTGTGGGGCACCCACCGCCACCAGGTGCCGGGCGGCATTCACCCAACCGTGTCGGTCGGTTTGACCTGCATGTATCGAGCTGCGGGCCACCAAGCCGCCCATCGAATTGCCCACCAGGGCGATTTCCTCGACCGGCACCGGCCAGTTGTCCGCAATCTCCTCAAGGAGGGTCGCCAGCGCAGCCCCGTTGTCCGAGACGTGCCGGCCGGTGTTGTAGCGCACCAAGAGCGGGGTGAAGGAGTCGGCCGCCAAGATGTCGCCCAGACCACGGACGACCCCGTCGTCGTCGAGATCCTGTTGCCAGCAGCGCTCGGTTTCTCCCAAACCGTGGAGCAAGACGACCAGCCGGGCCGAGGGCTTTGGGAAAGCCCGCTCCAACGTATCCATGTCCGGGCCGATCGGCCGGCCGGAAGTGTCCCGGAGGCCCAACTCGATTCGCAAGTCGCTTCGCCGGTGTTCGAGTTCGTCCCCCCACACTGCGTTGGCGACGGCCTGGACGCCGCTACCAAACGGAGAGCGCCACAACGGATGCAACCCATTCCGGCGAGCGGCCGCTTGTGCTCCGCTTCCCACGACGGACCCAAGAATCGAACCGGCTATGCGAACCGACCCGTAGATCCCGGCGGTCAATGCGAGGTAACTCCGCCGCACGGGGGCTACTTTCGGGCCGGCCAGGCCAAACCACCGGACGGCGATCGCACGGTGCATGCCCTCGATGGGCGTCGTCAGCCGCTCCGTCGCCAAGGCAACCAGGTCCCCCAAACCCCGCCAGTCGGAGACAGGTCGATCCTTCGGTGCCGGCAGGCTTGTGCTGTCGGAGTGGCTATTCACCCGAGGAGGCTACCCGTCCGGCGCGCCAAGCCTCGCGAACGCTTCTCGCAGCTCGTGATGGAGCGTCTCCACAGACTCATTCGGCCAGGCTGCGGGATCGGCTCGCAAAAACGAGGTCTTGTCGGTCCGATTGTCGAGCACCGCGACGGGCAAGTAGTAGATGGTCTCATGAGCCTCTACCCGGATTGTGCCCGGCCGATCACTCTGCTCGACGAGCCACATCATGTCGTCGGTCCCATAGTCCTGGCGCATGACGGTTTCCGGTACACCGTGATGGAGGATCGAGGCATCACCACCAATTCCCGGTTGTGCCCGTTCGACGTTCCGGCGGCGGCTCTCTTCCGGCGTCACCCAGACATAGAGGACAGAAGCGGTGCTCAAGAT
>JAHEDM010000137.1 GCA_024641205.1 Actinomycetes bacterium | reverse complement strand
CAACCGGCCGGGTCATGCCGGAGAGCAATCTGCGCCAGGCCGAGTATCCGGAAGGTGGCGTCCAGTTGCCAAACGCCAAGGGGACTGCGCCGGGGATCGCCCTGGAACATGAAGGAACTTGGATCTTCGCCCTCCCGGGAGTTCCCCAGGAGATGGTTGCGCTCCTCGACAACGAGGTCATGCCCAGGCTGCGTCTGACGGCGGGAGGTCCGGCCGTCGTCAAGAGCAGGTTGCTGCGTAGTTGGGGGATGAGCGAGTCACAAGTTGCCGAGCTGTTGGATGACCTGTTCCAAGCTTCCGTCAACCCGTCCGTGGCCTTTCTCGCCTCGAGCGGCGAGATCAAGGTCCGCATCACTGCCAAGGCAAACTCCGAAGAGGAAGCTTCCCGTCTGATCGCACCGGTTGAAGCCGAGGTGCGCCTGCGGCTTGGTTCTCGCATATTCGGAAGCGACGGGGAAACCATTGAGGCGATCGTTTTGGTCATGCTGGAGGAGCGGGGCTGGCGATTGGCCACCGCCGAATCGGCCACCGGCGGCCTGATTGCCGCCCGGATCACCTCGGTTCCCGGCGCGTCGCGGGTGTTCGTGGGGAGCATCGTCGCCTATGCCACCGAACTGAAACGGCGCTTGCTGGATGTACCGGAGGAGACCCTCGCCGAGGCGGGGGTTGTCTCGGAGGAGACCGCAGTGGCGATGGCGGTCGGTGCCGCCCGGTTGCTCGATGCAGAGGTGGCCGTCTCGGTGACGGGATCGGCCGGTCCGGACACGCAGGAGCAGCCGGCCGGGTCCATGGTGATCGGTGTGCACACGCCGGACGGCACAGCTGCTCGGACGTTCCGGCTTCCCGGCGATCGTGAGCGGGTGAGGACCTACGCCGGCACCGCCGCCCTGCAACTCGTCCGGTTGGCACTCGAGGGCTCCTGGTGGAGTCGGTAGGGCGCCTCTTCGTCGCGGTACCGCTCACCGATGAGGTGCGGGGTGCCCTGGCCGCCCACGTGATGGAGGCAACCGACGACCGACCGCTGCCCGGAAAACCAGTTGCTCCTCCCAATTGGCATGTGACCCTGAGATTCCTGGGCCCGACCGACGGTGTCGCCTACGACCGATTCCTGGCCGCGCTGGCCGACGCGGAGTTGGGAGGGCCGTTCTCCGTTACCTTCGGCGGCCTGGGCGCCTTCCCCCGGCCCGCGCGGGCAACCGTGCTGTGGCTGGCCATCGAGCACGGGGCCGATCGATTGGAACGGCTGGCGGCTCTCAGCGAGGAGGCGGCGCAACGGGCCGGGTTCCCGCCTGAGGACCGGCCGTTTCACCCACACCTCACCCTTAGCCGGATCCGACCTCACCAGGACCTCAGACCCCTGATTGAACAGGTGGCCGTGTTTCAGGCTCGGCTCCCGGTCGATCGGTTGGTCGCGTACCGGAGTCATCTGGGCCGGGGAGGAGCCACCTACGAGGAACTGGAGAATTTTCCGCTTGGGGAGTAGCCCGCCCGCTTCTGGTCCCTCCCGATGAGCGAATCGATTTCTTCCATCTGAGTGGCCGCCAAAGGCCCGCAGGCCATCGCGGCGGCATTCTCTTCGGCTTGGGCGACCGTGCGGATTCCCGGGATCGGAATCGTGTGCTCATTGCGAGCCCACAACCAGGCCAGGGCGCCCTGGGCGAGGGTCCGCCCTCCGCTGCTGAGAATGGCGCGCACGGCTTCGAGGTTGTCCATGATCGGACCCTGGAACCCGTCTTTGAACCACGTCCGGGTGCGCACATCGTCGGCGGCGAACGTCGAGTCGCGGGTGTACTTGCCCGTCAACATGCCCATTCCCAGGGGTCCGCGATTGATGCTGGCGAGATTGAATTCGTCGCACACTGCCAGCACGGCCGGGGCGTCGGCGATCACATTCATGTTGTGTTGGACCGAAACACAGTGTTTCCCCTCCGCGAAAACGCGGGCACCATCCGGATTGTCTGTGCTCCATCCGTAGTAACGGATCTTGCCTGCGGCGACCAGGTCCTCGAGAGTGTCGCGGACCAGGCCGGCCTTCTCGGGTGGGTAATCGTTGATGTGGAACTGGTAGAGATCGATGACCTCGGTCTGTAGCCTCCGCAAGCTGGCATCGCAGTCGGCCGGGAGGCGGTCGACCACATCCCCATCCTGGTCATAACCGAACACGGTCTTGCGGGCCTCATCGAGGCGGTAGCCGAACTTGGTGGCGATCACGATCTCGTCCCGCCTGCCCGCCAACGCTTGAGCCACTATCTCCTCGCTCCGCGCGGTGCCGTAGTTCGCCGCAGTGTCGAAGAACGTGATTCCGAGATCGAACGCCTTGTGGATGGCATCGATGGATTCCTGATCGTCGACCTCTCCCCATCCGCCCGGGAGCTCGCCGAAATTCCACGGGCCGCCGATGGCTCAGCAGCCCATTCCCATGGCCGAAACCATCATTCCGGATCGTCCGAGTTGTCGTTGCGTCACTTCCTGCCTTTCCCGTCGGCAAAATACAGGTGCTTCCTGTTTCTCTCCTCCCCGACCCTAGAGCGCTCAGGCGTCGGCGGAGTCGCCCCTGCGTCCGTGCTTCCAGTAGCCGCGCACGGAGGCCCGGGCACGAGGCAGCGCACGGTCTTCGAAGAGGTGACGGCGGATACGTTGCATCGCTCCGGCCTCCCCGGCCGCCCAGACCCGGGTGCCCGGGTCGAGGTCGGCGCTGTGAACGGCGGAAACGAGCGCGTCACCCGGTGGTGAGCCGGGCGGTAGGTCGCACCATTCGACGGTGGCCCGGGGATGCTCCGGCAAAGCGCGCCGGGCATCGGGGTGAGCAACCTCGATGCGGACCAGCACCGGCGTCTTCGTCGGCAGCGCCTCGAGCAGCTGGCTGATGGCGGGGATCGCGGTTTCGTCACCCGCCAGGAGGAAGGCGGACGCGTCATGGTCGACGGCGTAGCCGCGCCCGGGTCCAGAGATGGCCGCCGAATCCCCGGGCGCAGCCGTGCTGGCCCACTCGGAAGCGGCGCCCGTGTCGTGGATGACGATTTCGAGGTCGAGCTCCACTTCGCCGGGGCGAACCCGGCGGGGCGTGAAGGTCCGGAGTGCCGGTCGTTGCCCGTCGGGCAGCAGGAACTCGTTGCCGTTCCAGCTCGGCATGATGAGCTCTCGCCTGCCGGGCGGCGGGAGGAGCAGGCGTACACTGGCCGCGGGTTGCTCGATGGTCAGCCCTTGGAGGTCGGAGCCGGCCACGGTGACCCCAACCAGGTGGCGGGTCAGGTGGTGGATACTATGCACCGTCACGTGGCGAAACGGCGGTGGCTCACGCCTGGCACGTGCCTCCCCGTGGCTCGTCTCGGCGTGGTTGGTTGCCACGAGGACCCCCGTCTTGGCTGGTAGCCGCTCCGGCGGCGGCTCGTCGAAGAGTAGCCGCCCCCTCGGAAACGTCTCGAGGCGGATCTCCGAGTGTTTGATACTTGGTTCCGAACATACGTTCGACTAGATTCTCATCGCAGTACGGAATAAGATTACAGGCGTGTGATTCTGTCACACCCGAGCTCTAGCGTATGCATGAGTCATCCAGAAGGGAGCAACAGTGGAACGGGACAAGGCACTCGAGATGGCCATGTCACAGATCGAACGGCAGTTCGGCACCGGGGCGATCATGAAACTTGGTGAGAGCCACCATCAGAGGATGCCGGCCATTTCGACCGGGGCTTTGTCGCTCGACCTGGCGTTGGGCATCGGCGGCGTTCCACGAGGCCGGGTCGTCGAGATCTTCGGTCCGGAGAGCAGCGGCAAAACGACCCTCGCCCTGCACGTAGTGGCGGAAGCGCAGCGCAACGGGGGAATCGCCGCTTTCGTCGATGCCGAGCACGCCCTCGATCCCACCTACTGTCGGGCGCTCGGTGTCGATGTCGACGAATTGCTGATCTCCCAGCCCGATACCGGTGAGCAGGCTCTGGAGATCACCGATATGTTGATTCGTTCTGGAGCCCTCGATGTTGTCGTGATCGACTCGGTCGCCGCCCTGGTCCCGCGCGCCGAGATCGAAGGAGAGATGGGTGACACACACGTTGGTTTGCAGGCCCGGTTGATGTCGCAGGCTCTCCGCAAGCTGACCGGAAGCATTCACCGTTCACAGACGACGGCCATCTTCATCAACCAGCTACGCGAAAAGATCGGTGTCATGTTTGGATCCCCGGAGACAACTCCGGGCGGACGAGCCCTCAAGTTCTACTCGACTGTTCGAATTGACATCCGCAGGATCGAGGCGATCAAAGACGGACAGGAGAATGTCGGGAACCGGGTCCGCGCCAAGGTGGTCAAGAACAAACTGGCCCCCCCGTTCCGTCTGGCCGAGTTCGACATCATGTTCGGAGAAGGCATTTCGCGGGAAGGCAGCCTGCTCGACGTCGCTGTGGATCAAGGGATCGTGAAGAAGAGCGGTGCCTGGTACACCTACGACAATGATCAACTCGGCCAGGGTCGCGAGAACTCCAAGCGTTTCTTGCGAGAGAACCCGGAGATCGCGGTGCAACTCCAGGCGAAGGTGCTCGAGGCGGTCGGTTTGCTCGAGGCAGACGAGACCGAAGTCGCAGATGAGACGAAGGACGAAGCGCCCCAACCCAACCCGAAACCAGACAAAAAGTAGGCGCTCCCCTCAGTGCGTACCTGGCTCCACTCGGTGACCGGCGGGAACTTGCCCGTTACAAACCGGTGTTCGCGCGGTACGATGCTCTCAGCACACACAACATGAACCAAAACAGCTAACTGGAATCGAATTCGTGAAATACAACAGGGATCTCTGGATGCAGGAGGTGTTTCGAGCGAGGCGAATGGCCTAGCCCAGAGCTTCGATCGGACGATGTGTGTGCCGGGCTCCGGTAGGAGTTCGGCATTTCTGTTTCAGAGGTCACCGGAAAGCAGGGACGATGGATGTGGTCACTACGATCATCGTCGGTATCGTCGCTCTAGCGATTGGCCTGATCTCCGGGTTCTTCGCGTTCCGTAACCGATCGCGACGCTCGAAGGTCAACGCCGATACTTCGGCTGAAGGTGTCGTGTCGCAAGCTCGGCAGGAAGCCCAGCGGGTGCTGGGCCGAGCAGAGGACGAAGGGCGCGCCAAGGCTGAGGCATATCGCGAGCGGGAGGAAGCCGCGCTCGAGCACCGGCGGCTGGAGGTGAAGTCCTCCGAGGAGCGGCTCAACCAGCGCGAACAGACGCTGGAGCAACGAGCCGGCAACCTCGCCCAACGTGAGCAGATGCTCATTCACCGTGAACAGGAGGCGTCTACCTCACGAGCCGAAGCCGACCAGATCAAGGAACAGGCCCGCAACGAACTCCAACGGTTGGCCGGGTTCGACGCCAATGCAGCCAAGGAACAGCTGCTCGAACAGGTGAAGGACGAAGCGCGGCGCGAGGCGATGATCCTGGTCCGCGATATGGAGATCAAAGCCCGTGAGGAAGCCGATCGGCGGGCCAGGCGAATCTTGACGACGGCTATTCAACGGTTGGCGTCTGAGGTCGTCACGGAGACGACAGTTTCGGTGGTCGAGCTTCCTACCGACGACATGAAGGGTCGGATCATCGGCCGGGAAGGGCGCAACATTCGAGCGTTCGAAGCGACCACGGGGGTCAATCTGGTCGTCGACGATACGCCTGAGGCCGTTTCGGTTGCCTCGTTCGACCCGGTGCGCCGGGAGGTGGCAAGGATTGCTCTCGAGCGGTTGGTGGCCGACGGACGCATCCACCCGGCCTCGATCGAAGAAGCATACGAAAAGGCGCAGGCAGAGGTTGAGCAGAGCGTGCGGGACGCAGGTGAGTGGGCCCTCCTCGAAGTCGGCATCTCCCGTCTCCACCCGGAGCTGGTGACATTGCTAGGCCGCTTGAAGTACCGGACCTCCTACGGTCAGAATGTCCTGAACCACCTCGTCGAAGCCGCCCATGTGGCCGGCATGTTGGCCACCGAACTGCAGATCGACCCCGTTGAAGCCAAGCGGGCGGCGTTGTTGCATGACATCGGCAAGGCAGTCACCCACGAGGTTGAAGGTTCTCACGCTTTGATCGGCGCCGAGATTGCCCGCCGCTTCGGGGAAGATCCGGCCATCGTGCACGGGATTGAAGCGCACCACAACGAAGTCGAGCCCCGCACGTTGGTGGCTGTTCTGGTCCAGGCGGCCGATGCTGTCTCTGCCGCCCGGCCAGGGGCCCGCCGGGAGGCGCTGGAGTCATACGTGCGGCGTCTGGAGCGTCTCGAAAAACTGGCATTGGACTTTGATGGAGTTGAGAAGGTCTTTGCCATGCAGGCCGGACGCGAAGTGCGGGTGGTGGTTGATCCAGGAGCGGTCGACGATCTCGGAGCATCGGACCTGGCCAGGCGCATCGCCAAGCGCCTCGAAGAGGACCTGCAATACCCCGGTCAGATCCAGGTGACCGTGATCCGTGAGCTACGCGTAACGGACTACGCCCGGTGAGCATGGCTGAGACGGTGGAGCTCGCCGATCCGACTGTGCGACGCAAGGAGCGTCGCCTGCCCACCCGTGCTGGACAGGGCTATTTCGTCCGGACGTTTGGGTGTCAGATGAATGAGCATGACAGTGAGCGCATCGCCGGTATGTTCGAATCGGACGGGATGCGACCGGTGGAGGATGATCAGTCGGCAGACGTTGTGTTCATCAACACGTGCACTATCCGCGAGAACGCCGACAACCGCCTGTACGGCAATCTCGGCCACCTCAAACAACTCAAAGATCGCAATCCCGGTCTGCTGTTGGTGGTCGGCGGGTGCGCGGCCCAGAAAGACCGTGAGCTGGTTCGGGAACGAGCCCCGTGGGTAGACGTGGTGCTCGGCACCCATAACCTGGATCGGGTGCTCGATCTGATGGATCATGCCCAGGAGTGGGGAGCTATCACCGAGATCGCCGATGAACTCGAAGCCATGCCGTCGTCGCTCCCGGTCCGCCGAGCGGTCGACCATTCGGCCTGGGTGGCCATCCAG
>JAHEDM010000136.1 GCA_024641205.1 Actinomycetes bacterium | reverse complement strand
TCCCCGTGCAACTCGATATCCCCCTCGACCTCGACATCCCGTTCTCAGTCAATGAGGTCATCCCCATCTCAACGGAGGTTCCCGTCCGGCTTTCCGTCCCGATTGCCATCGACGTTGGCGGAACCGAGCTCGCTTCTCTGGCAGACGCGCTCGGCGACGGCCTGGCTGCGTTCGCCGACCTGATGGCAGGTTTCGAGTAGCCGGCCCTATCCGGCCGCACGAAGGCCGTTTGCCAAGAAGGCGTCCCGCACGAAGGCGGCCAGACCGGGCCGAATTTCGTCCCAAAACTTGGTGAACCGTGGATCGGCTACGTACATCTCGCCTAGACCGGCGTGCATCTCGTGCGAGCACGGGTAGAACCAACGGTCGATGTGCAGCCGGTGCTGTTCAGCCGCCTCCATGCTCGTCTCCGCTTCAGGGCTCGTCCCGGCCGCAAACAGATCCGCAAGGCTCTGATTGATCACTCCTGCTTCTTCCCCCATCCGCTTCCAATCGTCCTTCGTGTACCGGGCCGTCCGCGTACTCGACTCGGCGTACGCCTCCGTTTCGCCCCACCGCTTTCGAACCTCGCTTTCATACCTCTTCGGATCGAAATCACCAAACATTTCGATCCGGTCTTCGTTGTTCAGGGTGCCGAACAACTCTTCGTTGTTCATGGTGCTTCCTTCCTCGAGCGTTCGCATGGCCCGGTCGATGCTCGGATCTCAGAAGACCGCCCTCCCCGGGTGCGATCGGGCGACGGCAAGACGGAAACTGCATACACCCCGAGACCTGTTGCCGCCAGCACATGCCATACGGCATGGCCCTGAAGAAGCGCGTCGGGTGCACAGAATAGACCGCCCGTTCGACTCAATAGCATGACGATCGCTCCCGTCCCCACCACGGCTGCTCCAATCAACCTCCCCCGGTTGCGTTCCGAACCCCGGCGGAAACCACGACGCCCGAGCTCAGGTCCGAGAACGCCAAGCACAGCGAAGAAAGCCAGCGGAGCGTTCAGGGGATCGCCGAAACCCGGCCGGATCCATTCGACCACCATCAGAGTCGCTGCCGTGATCGCCCAACTCGTCACAACCAGGCGGGCGCTCCATGCTGCCCGACGACCGAGTTCTGTTGTCAAGATCAGGACCAATAAGGCGCTGATCGAGGCGTCGTGGAGCCAGCCGGCAAATGTGCCCCCGGGACCGTGGAACGCCAGGCTGCCGATACCAACCAGAGCCAACGAAGAGCCAAATACCCAGGTGAGCATCTCCCGGCGACCGGAGCGGCGTCGAGCCACCAGCGGCACCCCGATACCGGCCAGCACGAAGGCCAAGCTGCTCAAGGCATTGACCGGTTGTGCCAACCATCCTTCAACCAGGTTTTCGCAATCCGCGACCGGCATGGTCTTCAGCGTAGAAGCTCACCCAGCGTTAGAAGTGAAAGCGAACCCCGGTCAGCTGTTCGGAGACTTCCCACAGACGCAAGGCCGTTCCAATATCGTGGCTGCGTCCGTTCGTTCGTACCAGTACGGCCGGGCCGCGTTGCCGCCCGGCCGGACCGAAACAGGAACCTCCTGCGGCGGTCGGGTCGGTAGCCCCCCGCAGCGTTGGGAGGGCCCCGTCGGCGGCGCTCTGAGCGAAGATATGGCCGACTTTCCAGAATCGCTCCGACTTGCCCTTCTCGCGCGCCGCCCTCCCTTGCAGACTGGTTGCCGCATACCCGGGATGACAGGCGACACTGGTCAGAGCCGCTCCCGCGCCTCGTGCCCTCCGGTCGAGTTCGTAGGCGAACAGGAGATTGGCCAGCTTCGATCGACCGTAGGCACTCCACCGGAGGTAGCGCCCCCCGTCGAGGTATTCTGGGTCGATTCTCCCGAACCGATGAGCGTCGCTCGAAACCGTCACCACTCGACCTGCTTCCGATGCCAGCAAGCTCGCCAGGAGCCGTCCGGTGAGAGCGAAATGCCCGAGATGATTCGTACCAAACTGCCGTTCATAGCCGTCCGCCGTTTTCCCGTGCGGCACAGCCATAATGCCTGCGTTGTTGATCAGAACGTCGATGCGATCAAACCGCTCGGTAATTCGGGTCGAACACTCAGCGATCGAATCGAGGCTGGCCAGGTCGCATTCTGCGACCAGAATGTCTGCCCCGGGGGTCTCGTTTCGAATCCTGGCTGCGGCAGCCTCTCCGGCGTCGGGACGGCGCACGGCCATGACGAGCCGGGCACCGCGTTGGGCGAGCACCCGGGATGCTTCCCATCCAATCCCTGAGTTGGCACCGGTGATCACGATTGTCTTGCCGGATTGATCCGGCACATCCACGGCGGTCCATCCGTTATCACTCATGGCGAGCATCGTCGTCCGGACCGGCCGAATCGAGGTTGATGCCGAGCGATTCGAGAATGGCCACCCCGGCCGGGGCATCGACCGTAGCTCCCGCCAACTTGGTCGAAAGCGGATCGACGGCGAGTCCGAGGACCCCTACCAGGCGGGCTCCGCTCAGGTCGGCGCCGTGGAAATCGGCGCCCAGACAATCCGACCCTTCGAAGTCTGATCCGCCCAGCCGCGCCGAGCGATAACTCGTCTCTCGAAGTCGACAATCGTTGAACCGGGTCGCACCGAGATCCAGATCCGCGAACGTCCCCATGCTCAGATCACAACGAACAAAAACGTTCGCTTCGTGGAGCGGCACCCGCGGCCACGAGGCCATTGTCCAATCGATTCCCAACATCCGGCAGTCTTCAAAGCCGCATTCACCGAACACGGAATCAATGGGCTTCCAAAGGCTCAGATCGCACCGCTCGAATCGACATTCGATGAATCGAGAAGCGCTGACACCTGCCTTGCTCAGGTCAGACCCGACAAAAGTGCAGCCCTGAAATTCCGAATCGGCGACACTGCCCCAATGCACATCGGTAAAGGTCGAGCCCTCGGCGACAATTCCAGATATCGATTCCCGGTCCACGCCTTCACAATCCTTCGAAACGCTGCCGGGCCAGCGCAATCGCGCCTATCAACCCTGCATCCTGACCGAATTCGGGCGCGGCGATGAACTCTTCCAGGTTGGATGGCGGGTTTCCGTAGCCGGCCAGCCGCTCACCGAGTCGGTCCCGCACCATCTGCAGTAATCCAGGCTGTTGCATCACACCCCCTCCCAAAATGATGCGCTGGGGGGCGAGCACGTAGTCGTAGGTGCGCATCGCCTGCGCGAGGTACCGTGCTTCGAGGTCCCATACCTCAGGCCGGTTGCGCAACTCGGGTCCCGGCCGTCCCCATCTGGCCAGCAGCGCCGGGCCGGCTGCCATGCCTTCCAGACAGGTTCCGTGGAACGGGCAGCTCCCTCCGAATGTATCCCCGGCTTCCCGTTCGACGGTGATGTGACCCATCTCGGGATGGCCGAGTTCGTGGAACGTCCGTCCATTCTGCAGGTGCGCTCCCCCGAAACCGGTCCCCACGGTGACGTACACAACCGAGCCGAGCGTCCGGCCCGCTCCCCATGACCATTCCCCGAGGGCTGCCCCGCCAACATCGATATCGATCACTGCCGGGACCCCCAAAGCGGCTTCAATCCGGCCTTTGACATCCGTGTTGCTCCAGCCCGGCTTCGGTGTCGCGGTGATAAAGCCTAAGGTCGGTGAGGTGGGGATGAGGTCGAGCGGCCCAAATGATGCTATCCCAACGCCTGTGATCGGAATCCCCGACTCGCGAATGAACTCGACACACGCGGATATCGTCGTGTCCGGGTCGCGGGTCGGGATGGTGGCGTCGACGACCATCTCCGGCGACCGGCCAATCGCAACTCGCCATTTCGTCCCGCCTGCTTCAACGGCTGCATACAGAGGTTTAGCTGGCACGGCTCCTCTTTTCCGCTGCTATGACAGTAACCAGCCGATCAACCCTTCGGAGCGGCGACTCCGGGTTAGCTCACCGTCTTGCGGTAGACGCGAATGGACAGCGGCACGAACACGATCATGATGGCGATAGCCCACCCGAGCGAGAGCAGCACTTGACCCTCGACGGTTGGAGCATTGGCCACCGCCTCGGCCAGCTGATTCGCCGTCATTCCTGGCTTGAAGTCGGCCAGAGCCTCGCGACCCAACATCAAGCCACGCAGGGCGTTCACCGTCACCGTGATCGGCTGGTTCACGGCGAATCCCTGCAGCCAGGCCGGCATGGTGTCCGTCGGGACGAACACCGAGCTGGCGAACACCAGCGGAAACACCGGCAAGAACACGGCCGACTGGGCTGCTTCGGGGTTCTTTACGGCCAGGCCGATGGTCGCCATGATCCACGACAGGGAGTACGAGAACACCATCGCCACCGCCAGGCCGGCGAGAAACGACACGAAGTTCGTCTGGTAACGGAAGCCCATCAGAAAGCCGATCATCACCATGAGCCCGATCACGAACCCGTTGCGGATCACATCCGACAGGGTTCGTCCGGCCAGCACCGCGGAACGGGCCATCGGTAACGACCGGAAGCGGTCGATGACGCCCTTGGAGAGGTCTTCGGTGAGGCCGAGGGCGGTTTGTCCTGCCCCAAAGGCAGCCACCTGAATGAGCAGGCCGGGCAACAACCAGTTGATGTATTCACCCTGGGCGATAGGGGGGATGGCGCCTCCGATAGCGCCACCAAACACATAGTTGAAGAGCAAGAGGAACATCACCGGCTGGACGGTTGCGAAGATCAGAAGCTGCGGCAGACGGATGTTGCGCAGCAGGTTCCGCCGGGTGATAACCGCGATGTCTTTGACCGCGTGACCCGGACTGATCCGAGTGTGCCGGGCCGTGTGCGTTGCCGTTGTCATCAGACCGCGCTCCTCTCCGGCCGTCGCCGGCGCCCTGGTTTCTTGTCCGATTCCCGCTCGGCCTCTGCTTCTGCGGCGCCGCGCCCCGTCAACGTCAGAAACACATCGTCGAGCGTCGGCTTGTGCAGCGCTACGTCCTGGGCCAAGACGCCGGTCTCGTCCAAGCGCCTGACCACTTTCAGGAGCGTCTGCGATCCTTCCGGAGCAGGGAGCCGGATGGCCTTGCGGGTCCCTTCGAAGGTCACGTCATCTGAGATAGCGCTCATCGCTTCCAGCGCCCGCGTCCTGTCTTCGTCGGCCACGTGCAGCTCGATCACCGAACCACCCATCCTGTCCTTCAATTCGTCGCCGGTGCCTTGGGCAATGAGTTTGCCCCGATCGATCACCGCGATCCGATTGGCGAGCTGATCTGCCTCATCGAGGTATTGGGTAGTGAGGAGCACAGTGGTGCCTGCTGCGATCAGATCCCGGATCATGTCCCAGAGATCGAGCCGACTCTGAGGATCGATGCCGGTGGTCGGCTCATCCAGAAATAGAACCGACGGTCTCCCGACCAGCGAAGCCGCCAGGTCGAGACGGCGCCGCATTCCTCCCGAGTATGTCCTGACCGTCCGGTCGGCGGCGTCGTCGAGATGGATCCTTTTCAGTAGGTCGGCAGCTCGCCGCTTGGACTCATCGGCCGAGAGGTTATAGAGGCGGCCGACCATCTCGACGTTCTCGCGACCGGTGAGGTAGTCGTCGACGGCTGCGAACTGTCCGGCCAGACCGATGTGATTGCGAGCCGCCACCGGGTCCTTGCGGACGTCGATTCCGGCCACTTCGGCGTACCCGGAGTCCGCCTTCAGCAGCGTGGTTAAGACGCGGATCAGGGTTGTCTTCCCGGCCCCATTTGGACCGAGCAATCCGTAAACGATGCCCGGCTCGAATTCGAGGCTGACATCGTCGAGTGCCCGCACGGTTTGCCCGAACGTCTTCACGACGTTTTCGACGCGGACGATCGCTTGGTTCATTGCGGTTTCCTCTCTCCCACTTCGATCCCGGACCGGTCGCAGACGTGGCTGCGAGAGGCGGATCCGGATAGTGCACTTTACTGCTCGGTCCGGTTTACCGACTGGTAGGGGCATTCGGAATTCTGCGCCGAACTCACCGCTTTCTCATCTGGGTCTCATGGAAATCCCACGATGGTGTGGAATGCTGTAAGAGACAGAGCAGGGGCGCCATGACGTATGCACACGGTCTTTCACAATCCACCGTGCGGCCGGTGACGGGAGCCGACGTGCTTGCCATCGACTTCGATGATGAACTGAAAGCACGCGAAGCCCTTCTGGCCGCGACACGGCTGGGCCGGAGACACTCGGTCGAGATGACCGACGCAGCGATCGTAACCAGGACCAGGACCGGCCGGATCCGGATCCTGCAGACCCGCGATACCTCGCCCCTCCAGGGGGCGGTGACCGGTTCCTGGTGGGGAGGATTGGCCGGGCTCGTGATCGGCGGCATCACCGGCTGGATCATCGGGGTCGCCCTCGGCGCTTTGGTGGGTGGACTGTCGGCCAAGCTCCGTGACACCGGCATCAATGATCTGTGGATGCGTCAAGCGGCGGCCAACCTTGCTCCCGGCCATGCGGCGGCCTTTTTCGAATTTCCCCACGTCTACGTGACTCATCTGATCAAGGAATTGCGCCGGTTCGACGGAACCCTTTTGTTCAATTCCCTTCGGGATGTCGAGTCGGGTGAACTCGAAGAAGCGCTGGCCATCATCCCGTAGGACGTTCGATTGTCGCGCTCCACCGCAGCTAAGCTCGCGTTGGTCGAGTCACCATGGAGAGAACATGAACAAACGTCAGATGGGAAAAGGCAGATTCCTGGTCATCATGGTCACTCTGGCCGTGCTGGCTGCGGCCTGCGCCGACGAGGCCGCTGAGACCACCACAACCGCCGGAGAGACGACCACCACAGAAGCAGGCACGTCGACGACCGAGCTGGCCGCCTGCACGGCCGACAATCTCGAACTGGTCACGCCGGGGACCCTCACGATTGCCACAGGCGATCCGGCCTACCCGCCGTGGGTCACCGATGCCGACGGAGGGTTCAACGACGATCCGACCGCCAAGAGCGGATTCGAGGCCGCACTCGCGTACGAGATCGCCGGTTACCTCGGCTTCTCGGACGACCAAGTGGAGTGGGTGCGG
>JAHEDM010000135.1 GCA_024641205.1 Actinomycetes bacterium | reverse complement strand
GGTCACTCCGGCGTTTGTGGCCGGGCCGAACGCCTCGCCGATCGAAGCGCCTCCTTCCAATTCGACGGCCATCACGATCAGGGCGCCCAGAACGGCTACGGCCAGATGGAATTGGTGAGTGCGCAACCGGGGGTCGATGGTCCGGGCAATAGCCGTTATGGAGGTCAAACGAGACATGGGGGGAAGATAGTTGCGAGCTGCATCCTTGGTGGGAACCGACCCCCCTCAGGCTTGGCTACATGGAGCCAAGCCACCTCCCCCCTCACCAACTCGCTTCGCTCGTCAGGGGGGAGGAATCTTCCTGCCTCTCCAATTCGGCTTGCAGGTGGATGCTCATGTCGTGACCGACTGCGGCCATGTCCAGTTGATAGCTCAGGGTGGTGGCCTTCACCGAAATGACCCGCTTGACGGCGGATACATGCTTGGCGGTTGGGCTGACCCCGATCAGGGTGCTGGTCAGGTCGATGCGGGAACCGGACAGACTGCCGGCCAGGATCTCAGTTATGCCGCTCGGCTGAGCGAGGACGAGTTCGATGCGGCCATCCGCCACTGGTCTGAGGTACCCGGCTTCGGAATGCATCGGGTAACTGTCGGGCGTATTCCAGGTCTTCTGCACATAGAAGAGAAACGGTCGGCCGTTGTGGGAGAACTCGATCTCCTCGCCATAAACGAATGGTTCGATGGTGGGGTACTCGCCCTTGCCTTCGCCTCGCCACTGTCCGAGAAGATACGCCAGCGGTTCGACTGCCGGATGCAGTGGTTGGTTGTTCATGATCGATCGGCCTCCTTGGAGATGTCTCCAGGGTAAACGTGCGAGTGGTGGTTGTCCTGCCGGGCAGGTACTAGGTTGGATGAGCACCTGTCTATCTGCCGACGATTGATCATGACCACCAAGGAACCCCGCCTCGAGCGGCCCAGGAGATTCGCCTCCGCCCAATTTGAGACGGCTCGTTTTCTTGGGCTCTCGTTGCTGGTTGGGGGCCTGGTCGGAGCAGGGGCGGCGCTGCTCATCTGGGCGATTGAATGGGTTGGCCAAGGTTCAATCTGGCTGGCAGACAGCACGAGTCTTGGCCGGTTCGCGATCCTGGTCACCGTGCCCCTCGGTCTGCTGATCGCCTGGTGGATAGGTGCCAAGTTCGCACCCGAGGTTGCCGGGGACGGGGTACCCGAAGCGACCATCGGGTTGGCCGTTCACGCCGGTTATCTACCCACCCGCTCCATACCACTCAAGCTGTTGGCGACCGCGTTCACCCTTGGCGGCGGAGGGTCGGCCGGGCGGGAAGGGCCGATCGTCCAGATAGGGGCAACCATCGGATCGTCGGTGGCCCGCCGTACCGGCCTTGGAGAGGACAAGATCAGGAGTCTGGTCGCCGCAGGAGCCGGAGCCGCCATCGGAGCGAGTTTCAATGCTCCCATCGCCGGGATGCTCTTCGCGATGGAAGTAATGCTGCGGACGTTTTCGGTGCGTCACCTCAGTGCGGTTGTGGTTGCCTCCGTTGCCGCCGCCGTCACCAACAAGAGCCTGGTCGGCTCTGGAGAGCTGCTACGCGCAAAGAGCTACGGGGTGATCGACCCTCGGGAATTGGTTCTCTACGCCGCCGTCGGGTTGCTGGCTGTTGTTGCAGGATACGGCCTCCTCAAAATGCTGAGTTTGACCGAGAACCTGGGTGAGCGGTTCGGTAAACGCGGGTGGATCCGGCCCATCGTGGCAGGGCTGGCGGTCGCTGGTATTGGGTTCTTCGAACCGCGCATTCTCGGCACCGGCCAGCGTTTTGTCGCCGAAGTCCTAGATTTCTCGTTGCTTGGACAGGAGCTGTGGTGGATCCTGCTCCTCCTGGCGGTTCTGAAGATCTTCGCCACCTCGGTGACCATCGGCTCGGGTGCGTCCGGAGGGGCGTTCATGCCAAGTCTGTTCATCGGCGCCACGCTGGGGGCGGCCTTTGGGGAGCTGATGGCTCCGATCTGGAACATCTCACCGCTGCGGCCCGGTGCTTTCGCGGTGGTAGGGATGGCTGCCACCTTCGCGGCGGTGGCGCGCGCTCCGCTCACCGCCATCCTGATCGTGTTCGAGATCACCCAGGACTACGGCCTGGTGCTGCCCTTGATGCTGGCCGTGATTTTGGCGACCCTGATCACAGACGTCATCCATCCCGAATCGGTCTATACGTTGCCGCTCGCCAAGCGAGGAATCCAGCTGGTCAGATCCAGCGAGGTGGACGTGCTCGACACGGTCAAGGTTGGTGACGTCATGTCGCTCAATCCGTTGACGGTTCCTATTGGCATGCCGGTATCCGAGGTCCAGGCAATTCTCGACCGCGGTCGCCGTCACGGGGCAGCGGTGCTCGACGAGGACGACCGGTTGGCCGGCATTGTGAGCATCAATGATGTGCTGCGAGCCCACGGGCCACCCGAATCGATGAGCGTGGCCGAGGTCATGACCCGCCGACCGGTGACGGTATCGCCCAACACTCTGGTCAGCATGGCTCTCGAGCGAATGGCCGCCTTGGGGGTGGGACGCCTGCCGGTCGTTTCGGCAGAAGATGCCTCCCGGTTGGTGGGGATGTTCCGTCGCGAAGACGCCGTACGTGCATACCACAGGGCCCTCGGCACGAGCACCAGCCACGAATTGGCTCGCGACCGATTGAAGAGGCGGACGTACCCAGGAGCTGAATTCTTCGATTTCCGGATTCCGCCTGGATCTATGGCAGACGGCAAATTCCTTCGTGAGGTCAGCTGGCCGGAAGGCTGTACGATCGTTTCTGTGCGGCGCGGTCGGGTCGTGTACGTCCCTACCGGGAATACCCGGATCGTCCGCGACGATGTCATAACGGCCTTCTCGACCCCAACCGCCAGGCGGGCAGTCATCGATCGGCTCAACGCCACCGGCGACGAACCAACCGCGGAGATCCCGGTGATAGACGGAGAAGAGGACGAGCCTTTGTAGTTCCTGGTTGTTGGTTTTGGGTTCTTCGTTCTGTTGAAACAGGACAGCCCCAGCTTTCTTGTTGGGTACCCCCCATTTCCGCTCACTTTGCTCGCCAGGGGAGAGGGAACTGACTGCGCCCGGCAAATGCCGTGCCTTCCTTTCCGTATAATTCGTCTCGAGGAGGTGAGCCGACGTGCTGCAGATTGGAATGCACGTACGTGAACTGACGAAGAAGGTCGGGCAATCGGGTCGGACCGGCAAGGTTGTCAAGGTCCACGGCGATAATGTCGAGGTGCTGTGGGAGGACGGCCACAGGAGCTCTCTGTCGGGGGCTTTTCTACGGCCTATCCGCAAAGAAGAGGCGCGGTGAAGCCTGTTTCGCTCACCTACCCGTCGTAGGAGGAGAGCGAAAGGTCAAATGAGCCGCCCTGTGCGCCTTCCCGGTAGATGAGGTCGCCACCCGTGAGGCTCGCTTGCTGTGGGCTCTTTCGTACCGCTCGAAGACCGACTCGCGCCTGTCGTCGGTGATGCGGCGTGGTCGCCGACGGTGATAATCGCTAAGCCGTTGCGGCGTTGAGCCACGAGCTCCATTTCTTTCTCGCCGTATCGGATGGAGTTGGTGACGAGATTCCTGAGAATCTGCCGCAACCATGCTGCGTCGGCCCATGCTCTTGTCGTCTGCGTCGACCGGAATCTTGGCGCAGGTCAAGCACCCGGCGTTTCAAGGGAGACAGATCCGGTGTAATGGACGACACGGGAGTCAATGCCGTGCCGTGTCTGTCTGGACCGACTGGGGGGTGGCCTGAGGCGGGCGGGGCCGGGTATCTATAGATATGTGCCGGGGTAGGTGGCGTCCTCAGATGCCCCTTCGAGGGCCTTGTTCTGACGCACTTGAGCCAGCTGCGCCTGGGCGGCCACCTGCTGGCTCCACAGGCTTGCCTGGATCCCGTGGAACAAGCCTTCGAGCCAGCCGACCAATTGGGCCTGGGCGACGCGCAATTCCGACTCGGAGGGGATCTCGGAGGTGAGCGGCAAGAAGACCTCGTCGAGTTCCTCGCGGAGATCGGGCGAAAGGACTTCCTTCAGCTCATCGAGCGATCGCCGGTAGATGCTGAGGAGTCGTTTTCGTCCTGCCTCATCGAGTGGCGCCTGGCGGACCTCGTCCAGTGTGGCGCGTGTCATCGAGGCAATTCGGATCAGCTTGCTTGGCTGGCTGATGGTCTCATCGCCGGCTTCGTTCTCCTGAATGATCTCGGGTCGGACTGGTTCGTTTGGCATCTTCTCCCCTTGTGCAGATCTGAGGCTACTCCGACACTCAACTCCCGCCGTCATCCACATCGGGGGGCAAGGGTGGCCAATCGGCTCGATCGGGGGGTCGAGGCTCGAACGCTTCCGGGGTGCTTGGCGGGGGTGGTGCACCGATGTCTACTGCCAGCCGAATGAGGTCGAACGGCTCACGTCGGGCGCGGAGATCGAAATACAGCACGGCCAGCACCGCGACCACAAACGGGGTCGTTGCGGCCGCCACGGCCACCGAGACAACGATGCCGGACAGCACTCCGCCGCCGTCTGGAAGGAAGGCCTCGATGAGGCGGGAGGCGATCCCGCTGAGCACGGCGACGATCAGCCACGAGGTGAGCAAGGTTCCGAAGGTCGGCCACCACCGGCCCCGCACGAGATTGAACGATCTGGTCAGCGCACCCGCCGGTGATGTCTCCTCGACGATGAGCGCCGGAACCGCCACAGCCCACGAGATGGCCAGCCAGGGCACAACAACCAGCCACGCAATCATCGACAACGCCGCCAGCGTGCCGGCACCGCTCGAAGTTGTAGCGGTCAAGCCTGCCAAGAGCCATACGCCGACCGTCAGCACTCCGATCGCAAGAACGATCAATAATCCTGTGACGATGATGGCCGGGAGGCGACGCACTGCCGTCATCAGCGAGGCTCGCCAGTCCGGACTCGCGCCGAGGTAGATCTCAGCAACGGCGCGCACACTTCCGGCTGAGGCCAAGACCGCGGCGCCAGATTCGATCAACGCGGCCAGCAGAGCTGCTCCGAGGAAGCGCAGCATGTCGTCGAGTAATGCTTCGTCGAGAACGGGGCTGGGGTCATTGAGCGCCTGAACCAGGTCGGGGGGAATGGCTGCATCGAGGATCAGATAGGTGGCAACGCCCGCCGGGACCACCACCACAGCCACCAACAACAACAACGCTCGCCAGTGGTGCATGTAGATCTTGAAGGCGGTATCGATGATCTCGCCCAGACCCAGCGGACGAATCGACAGTTCGTTCATGGCAAAGAGGGTACTTCGTACTTCGTATTTCGTACCGCTACGTCAGCAACGACCGCGTCGTGTATTACGAGAACCAAGTAGCAGGCATGAAGTACGTTTCTTCTTCTAGACTATCGGTAACCATTCAGGAGTCTGATTGATGGCCAACGACGATTACCCCCCAATCCTCGACGCTGCCCATGTGGCTGAGTTGCTTGGCATGAACGTGCAAATGGTTCGCAAGTATGCGCGCGAGGGTCGGATTCCGGCCTATCGGCTGCCGGGTGGCCGAACATTCAAGTTCTTTCGCGATGAGATTCTTGCGTTCTTGAAGTCCCACCCGGTGGAAGCAGAGGAACAAGTAGGTAGTCCCTAGTTTGAAACTCGTAGGGCGTGCGAGCGGGTTCCGTAGCCGACTACCAATCACCAACCACCAACAGCGCCGGCTAGATCTCGGGCAGAAGCACTCGCGCTGCCCAGGCAACGGGGTCGTGCAGTTCGGCCAGGTTGGGGAGGGCATCGGCGCTGGCCCACATTCTGTTGAGAGCGTCCTCACCCCATCGGCGAGCCACCTCGGAGCAGAACTCAGCACCCAATCGGTACTGGTCCTGTTTCAATTCCAGGCCAAGCATCCGATTGATGATCTGCTCGCCCTGGGAAGGCTCCGCTCGTCGCCGGTTCATGGCCTCCCGCATCTGAGTGAGAGCGGGGAGCATCTTCAGCGCGGCGCGATCCATCAGATAGTCGGCGTAGCCCTCGACCACTGCCATGAACGCCTGGATCGCTTCGAGGATCGGTTGCTGCTCCGGGGTTGTAATGAGGCCGGCCAGCCCGGCCGGGTCGTTGAGCGCGGACTCGAACTGTGCCGGGTCTGAAAAGCTCTGCAGCCTTTCGGTCAAGGAGGCGGGGTCCAATTCGAGACCATCGAGATACCGGGCGATGAGCCCAACGAACTCGGGTCGAACCCAAGGCTGGGCGAATTCGGCCTGGTGGGTCACCTCGTGGAGAGCCACCCACAGCCTCACCTGACGCGCATCGAGGTGATTCTCAGCTGCAAACGCCTCAACGTTAGGCACAACGAGATACAGATCCCCAGCTTCGGCAGCAGGAAAACCTATGTCGAACTGCCCCAGGATTCGGTGGCTGAGAAAGCCGGTCATGATGCCCATTTGGGCGCCCAGGATGGCGGGTCCAAGCGGAACCATCATCCCTTCGAGTGGACCTCCCGCCCCCGATGCCCCCAGTTTCTCGGCCAGCGGCTCAACCAGATATCGGAAGCTCTCGAGGTTCGATGCAGCCCAAGCGGCCCGGTCGACCGGTAATGCGTCTATGGCATCACTCACATCGAGAGTGGTGACCTCAGCGATCTTCATCTGGGCCAGTCTCGTCAAATCGCGGTATTCCTCTGCCAGCCACGGTTCGATGGGTTCGGGCTCGCCGGCCAGATGGCGCGAAATCTCTCCTGCCAGTTTCCAGTTCACCGGACCTGGTTGATTGAAAAGCTCAATGAGCTTGGCGAATAGGTCGTCGCTCACGCGTCGTCGGGCCGCCTATCCAGAATGACATTGACGGTAACTGTCTCGTCTTCTCGGAGCAGACGCACCTCGACGGTGTCTCCCGCCCGGTGGGTGCGCAGTATTGCAACCAGCTCGTTCATGTTGGCGATGGGTGCTCCTTCGAGGGTCACGATGGTGTCGCCTGCTTGCGCCCCGGCGGTGCCGATGGCGGAATCAGGCTCAATCGAAGCTATACGGGCTCCGGTCGGCAACCGAGCGTTGTCTTCGGTCAATTCGAAG
>JAHEDM010000134.1 GCA_024641205.1 Actinomycetes bacterium | reverse complement strand
GGCCCCATGACGTGCACGATGCCCTGGCGGGGGTCATCGATGCCATAGAGCGTTATCCCGAACTCTTCGCAGTTGCGGATGAGCGCTTCGATCTGCGTCTTGGACAGCGGATCGGATATCCCCAGGTGCCGATCGGTGGTGGGAACGCCGTGGTCGATGGTGGCCAGGGTCAGTTCCGGGCGCATGACCGGGCGTCCGGCCAATCGCAATCCCGCGAATGCTTGCGGCGAGGTCACCTCGTGGACGAGGTGGAGGTCAACGTACAGGAGGTCCGGTTCACCCGGCGCCTGATACACCACGTGGTTGTCCCACACCTTGTCGAACATCGTTCTTGGCACCGTCATGGGGCCTCCATCGGAGAGGGAAGAAGCGTAGCCGGTTCGTTTGCGGGTTCCATGGTCTCCCGGCATCCGTACCCAGCCTGTACAGTCGCCACATGCTCAACCTAGTGGCAACGTTGATGGCGCTCATCGTGTTGGGCGGCCCATTCGGGGAAGCCACCGCCTCCGGCTCGCCGGACGGTGATCGTCTGCAGGTCGAATTCGAAGTGGCCGTGGCGGGCGCTCCGGCAGCCGTCGTCGTCCATGCCGTTGACCCAGGGCAAACCCAGGAAACACTCAGTCTCGTCGACCGGGGCGGAGGGATATGGGGCGGCATCGCCGATTTCGAGGCGATGAACTTGGTGGCCGTCTTCGAAGTCGTCTACCCGGACGGAGAGGGCGATGTCTCGCAGCCGACCACGTTGCTCGAGCTCGGCCTCGATCCTGCCTTGATAGGCATGGGCGACGTGGTCGTCCAACCCGACGATGGCGACCGACCGCTATCCGCCACCACCCGGCGATGGGGATGGGGCGCCGCCGCGCTGACCGCGATCGCTCTGGCACTCGTTGCGGTGTGGGCAATGGGGGAGCGGGTCCGGGGGAAACATGCCGCACCGCGCCGGGCTATCCGGCGGGGGGCAACAACAGTGCCGGATGAAACTCAATCCACCTGATTCTTCGGAGGCGGCTACCGCCCGGTAAAGCGACTGGATTCTGTTCGCTTTTCGGCGCCTGTCAACGTGCAGGGCGCACCGAAGCAACGTGGTTTGTGCCCGCCTACGCTTGCCGGATGGCGATCATTCGCGACGCGGTACCGGCCGACGCCGCACGGTTGGCGGAGATCCATGCCGTCTCGTGGCGTACTGCCTACCGCGGCCTTCTCTCAGACGGATTTCTCGACAGTCTTCAGCCGACGACCCGACTTGATTGGTGGAACTCCCGTCTGGCCCGCATCCCCCCGCGCTGGGCGGTCCTGGTAGCCGAGGATGAGGGAGGAGTGATAGTCGGTTTCGTGACGATCGGTCACTGTGATGACGATGACCGGCGCCTCCCCGAAGCGGGCGAGCTCTATGCCATGTATGTGGATCCTGACCATTGGGGAAATGGGTTCGGTCGGATTCTTCTGGCCGGCGCCGAGGCTCGTTTCCGGGCCGACGCCTACAGTGATGCCACCTTGTGGGTGCTGCGGGACAATCAGCGAGCACGCAGGTTCTATGAGCTCGGCGACTGGCATGTCGACGATGCCGAGCAACGGTTGGTCATCGGGTCAGATGCCGTTACCGCGGTCCGCTACCTGCGCGACTTGACGGAAGGGTAATCGCGGCAGTTTTCCCTGTGTGGCCGGCTGCCCGATGTCAGTACGTGCGCTGCCGCGCCCGAATCGCCCACAAGACCAGGGCCCCGCCGATCGCTCCGGCCAGGGCGGCTCCCGAAATGAGGGGTACGGGTCGAGGAAGGGTGGCCAGCCGCGTGCGAATCGTGACCGGACGCTCAAATTCCATGGTTTGCCAGTCACGCTCCTCGGCAATCTGAGCCAGCTCCTTGTCTGGGTTGACCACAACCGGATGACCGACAGCTTCAAGCATCGGCAGGTCGGTCACGCTGTCCGAGTACGCAAATGAATCCGTCAGCGCCAGGCTTTCGGCCTTGGCCAGCTCGCGGATGGCCTCCGCCTTCCCATCGGCGTACGCATAGAACTCCATCGCCCCGGTGTACCGGCCTTCCGCGTCGACCTTGGCCCGGGTGGCGATCACATGGTCAACTCCGAGGTAGCGAGCGAGAGGCTTGACGATTTCCTCAGGGCTCGACGAGATGATCACGACCTTGCGACCAATCCGGCGGTGCTCATCGATCAAGGCAAGCGCTTCGGCGTAGACGAGGGGAGAGACGACTTCGTCGACGATCTCTCGCACCAGCTCCTCAACCGCGACCTTGTCCCATCCCTTGGTCATCTCGAGCATCTCTTGGCGGGCCCGTTCCATTTGGGCGTGGTCGGCACCGAAGGCCATGTAGCTGATCTGGGCGATTCCGGCTTTGAGGAGGGACCGCCGGTTCAGGAAGCCGGCTTGATAGAGGGGACGCCCAAATGCCAATGCCGACGACTTGGCGATGATCGTCTTGTCCAGGTCGAAGAAGGCGGCTGCGGTCGGGGATATAGCTGAAGCGTTCACCACACAGGAGTCTACAAACCTCTATTCATGCCACATACCAAAGTCTGTGACAAGGGGTTGGCGCGACCTCGTTTCGTCCTTACGTTGCCCTTGTTCGCTGCACAAGGATGTTCGTGTCTGCTCTCGCTGTTTGGACTGCTTCCGACGGGCTCTTGTCCGCCGTCGCTCCCGTCGGATTGGCGGCCGCGGCCGGCACCGCGCTCGTGGTTGATCTCGATTCGTCGGGCCCCAGCTACCCCGGCAGAGCTTCCCTGGCGGATCTGGTATCCGATGGCCCCCGCCGGGCGGATCTCGTGCCCGGACACCCGGGGGTGGCGGTGTTGCGCAATGGAGGCGTCGAAGCAGCCGAAGCCCGGGAGGTCATCGAAGCCCTGGTGATCGGTTGGCCGCACCTGGTGATGCGGGTCGCCGATCCCGCAACGGCCTCCGATCTGGCGCCACTCGTTCCGGTGTGGCCTTTGCTGCCGGGGATCCTTTCCCCCCGGACCAAAACGCAGTGCGTCTATCAGAGGACCGGGTTCGCCGTCAGTCCTCCTGGTCCGGGGCCGGTCTTGCCAAGGCTCCGTCCGGCCTTCCTGGCCGGCCTGCTCAACGGGACGCTCGGGCGGAGTTCCCGGTGGGTCGCGGCCTGGCGCGAGGTGTGGAAGTTGCCATGGCATTGATTGACCGACTGGTCGACAGGCTGGTCGAATCGGATGTGCCGCTTCGACGCCAGGAAGTGACCGTTGCCGCCGGCCGGCTGCTCGCTGAGGAAGCGCCACTGGCTGGTCCTGAGCTGGCAATTGCCGTGACCGACGCCCTGGTCGGGTTGGGTCCGATCGAAACGCTGCTCCGCGACCAGAGCGTCTCCGATGTTTTGGTCAACGGGCCAGACGAGATCTGGGTTGAACGGTCCGGTCGCCTCGAGCGCTCTCCCATCCGCTACCGGGACTCGGCCGCAGTGGTAGCTGCGGTCGAACGCGTCATCGCGCCGCTCGGGTTGCGACTGGATCGTGCCTCTCCTTCGGTCGATGCCCGGCTCGCGGACGGGAGCCGGCTCCACGCGGTGGTGCCTCCGGTTGCCGCCGACGGCCCCATCGTTGCGATACGGCGCTTTACGCCTGCAGTACCAGATCTCGATTCTCTTGTCGCCATCGGTGCCGTACCGGTCGAAGGTGCCGAGTTTCTCTCAAAGGCAGTACGGGAGCGGCGCAACTTGCTTGTGGCGGGCGGAACGGGGGCAGGTAAGACCACGCTGTTGAATGTCCTGTCCGGTGAAATCCCGCCCGGGGAACGGGTCGTGACGATCGAAGATGCAGCCGAACTCCAGTTATCCGGGCACGTGGTCCGGCTCGAGGCCAGGCCTGCCAACGCAGAAGGAGCGGGAGAGATCACCCTCCAACAATTGGTGAGGTCGGCGCTTCGCTTGCGCCCCGATCGCATCATTTTGGGGGAGGTCCGAGGCCCCGAAGCGCTCGACCTCGTATCGGCTCTCAATACGGGGCACCAAGGATCGATGAGCACCGTGCATGCCAATAGCCCAGAAGAGGCGCTGTGGAGGATCGAGACCTTGGCGATGTTCGGTGATCGCCGGGTCTCTGAGGCAGCCGTGCGTCGTCAATTGATGAGCGCGGTGGACTTGATGATCCAAGTCGTCCGCCGCGGAGATCAGCGCCGGATCTGCACGATTGCCCGGGTCGATGCAGACGGAGTCAAAGAGGTTGCCTCATGGTGATGGTGCTTGGTGTTGCGGCCGGACTGGTCATCGGAGCGCCGGTGCCTGCTCTGGCGGCTCTTGGGCTGGCGCTCTGGCAACCGGTGTGGGCTTTGGGTGCTGTGTTGGCCTGGATCGGTCTCACCCTGAAACGCACGGGGTCCGGTCCAGAAGACGCCGAGGCTGCCTACCTGCAGGCGGTGGCCGGCGAGCTGCGGGCGGGTTCGAGTTTGCGTCACGCCGTCAGCTCAGCTTCGGTCCGGGCGACCGGACTTCGGCTCGATCGGGTCGCCCGATTGGCTGCCGCCGGCCAACCACTCGAGGGAGTGGCCGACGCTCTCGAGGGAGCCATGCCGGGATTGGGAGCACTGGCCGCTTCGGCCGTGCGGACTGCCGGGGTCACCGGCGGCAGGGCGGCGGATGTCTTTGACGCCCTTGCTCTCCTCGCTACAGAAGAGCTTGGCCTGGTGCGAGAACGGCGGGCGGCGACGGCGCAGGCCCGTTTCAGTGCCTGGATCGTCGGAGGGATACCGGTGGTCTATCTGCTGTACACCGGCCTCAGCGGGAAGCTGGCAGGTCTGCCAAGCGCCGGACCGGTTGGAAAAGTCATCCTGGCGGCTGGCTCGCTCTTGCTGGCCGGAGGGATCGGGCTCATGTGGGGAATGCTGCGAAAGGCCGAGCGATGACCTACCTCGCTGTACTGGTGGTTGGGTTGTTGGTGCACCAGACCGTTCGCGATCGTTTCGATTTCGGAAGGGTGATGGTCCTGCTCGGGGCGCGGCGAAACCGCTCGACTCGCGCGTCAGGGCCCGGGATGGATCATCTGGGTCAGGTGCTCTTCGTCGCGCTCTCTGCCGGGCTTTCGGTGGCTGCCGCCCTCGATTTTGCCGCAGACGAAGTTGGGGCGGTGGCAGCCGGTGAGGTTCGTTCTGTGTTGAGGAATGCCAGGCACCAGGGCCTGGCGGTGGCGCTTGCAGGAGCAGGCGGCACGGCCGACCGGCTCTTCGCAGTGCTGGCCAGGGCGCAGCTGACGGGTGCTTCGGCCGTCAGGGCCGTGGCTTCATTCGTAGATGAAGATCGAAGAGATCGTCGCGCCCGGGCGGTCGAGGCCGCTCAACGGTTGCCGGTCAAGCTGACGGTGCCGCTGGCGCTGCTGATTCTGCCCGGTTTCGTTTTCCTCACGTTCGGTCCGACGGTGATCGCCACCGTGCAAAGACTGCTTGGTCCACTGCTCTCGTGAAGAGTTCAGCGCTTCCCCCGCGCCGGCCGGTCGCCGGAATCAATCAAGGAGAAAGAAATGCTGCATGTGCTGCATCTGCTGCATCGGATCAGCTATCGGGATGAAGGGCAGGGTACCGTCGAATACGTCCTGGTCATCCTCGCCGCGGCGGCGATCGCCCTCTCGCTCATCGCATGGATCAGCGGCACGAATCTGTTCAGCAGCTTGTTCGGGACTGTTCTCAAGAAGGTCATCGGATTGGCCAAATGACGAGACGGCGGGGAGAACAGGGATCAGCAGTGGTCGAATTTGCTCTTGTCCTGCCCGTCGTTGTGCTGGTGTTGCTGGCCATTGTCGAAGTGACGGTTGTGGCACGCACCCAGTACGAACTCGTGCACGCTGCCCGGGAAGGGGCGAGGACGGCTGCGACCGTCTCGGATCCTTCCCGGGCCGTGCAGGCCGTGCAGGCTGCTCTTGACCCGGTCGCAGCCGGGCGGGTACGGGTGACGGTAGAGCGAGGGGGAACGGTCGGAAGCAACGCAGTGGTCACCGTCGCGCTGCCCTATCGATTGGGATCGAGAATCCTCGGTGGGCTGCAGGTTTCTCTGCGAGCCAGGTCGGTGATGCGGGTAGAGCGGTGAGCGACCGCGGGTCGGTTTCTGTGGTGATGCTTGGCTTGATCGGTCTCCTCATGGTGCTTGGCCTGATGCTCGGTATGGCCGGCCATTACCTCTCGGTCCAAAGCCGCGTGCAGGCCGCGGCCGACGCGGCGGCGCTGGCGGCAGCTCCCGTCACGTTCCATCCTTTTGGCTCGGCGGGGAATCCGGTCGCCGAAGCAGCACGGTATGCGGCTGCCAACGGAGGGCGCCTGGTCCGCTGTGTCTGTTCGATCGATCGCTCCTGGAATGCCCGCATCGTCGAGGTCGAGGTCGGGCATGTGGTCAACCTCATCGGGTTGGGGCGAAGAGAGGTCCGGGCGAGAGCCGCGGCCGAGTTCGCTCCCATCAAGCTACTCACCATTGAAACGGTGGACTGAGAACGGATAGTATATGGATATTGACAGCCATCCGAATTCAATCCGTTGAGGAACCGTTCGATACTCCAACCACCGTCCGGTCGGCGGTGTCCTTCCTGTCGCGGGCCGAAACCATGGGGTTCTTGGGTACCGAGGATCTTGAGCATCTAGACATCGCGGCCGTTCGCGAGGTGATCGACGCCATGGCACAAGCCGGTTTGGGTGCGGGTCCCGGTGCTTTGCTTCACGTTCCCGACGCTGAGATCAGCGGCAGCGACATCGCCGCGGTTCTTGGCGAGCTCGAGGACATTCTCGAGAGCTCTCCGGCTCCCGACCGGGAGTGGCCGATTCTCAGCGACCTGTTCGGCATTGAATCGCTTGCCCAGCTGCTAGCCATATCTCCGGCCAGCGTGCGTCGGTACCTGCGAGGCGACCGGGCGACACCGGATAGCGTTGCTGCACGACTCCATTTCCTGGCCATGGTCGTCTCCGACCTGTCCGGCGCCTACAACGACTTTGGCATACGCCGATGGTTCGGCCGGGTGCGGAGTGGGCTGGACGGGCTGGCTCCTCGAGAAATCCTGACCGACGATTGGGACCCGGACGATCCCG
>JAHEDM010000133.1 GCA_024641205.1 Actinomycetes bacterium | reverse complement strand
TGTTCCATGCCGAAGGGGCCCATGCCGATCGGGCCTTCGCCGTTCACCATGGCCGTGACCTGCTCTGCCAGAGCGGAGCGGACCTCGTCCGCCTCTTGCTCCGTGAGCCGGCCGTCCGCTACAGCTTCGTCCAGACGAGCCTCTTGCTCGGCAACCAGTGCGGCCATGATCTCGTCGATCTTGTCGGGGCCGGCGATATCGGCGATGGTCGACCCTTCCTTGAGCTTGGCAGCCAGCTCATCTACCTCCATGCCCAGCACCCCGGCCACGGTGTCGAGGTGAGGTGTTCCCCGATAGCCCTTTCCGAAGCGAACCAATCTTTCCTCAAAGGCTGCCGCGATTTTGTCGCGCTGGTCCGCAGTGATCACTCCGTCGTCGACCAGGCCATTGAGGACGTCATCGAGTGGTTGATGGAAAACCTGATCCTCGGTTTCTTGGGCGATGGCCGATGGCGCTTCGCCGAGCGAAACGGCCACAAGGGCGACGCCCGCTACCAGGGCAACTATCGCCAGCCCGGTGATCGCTTTCCGCATGCAAAACCTCCGAAATCTGTTTCTTGTAAACGAAGATATGCCCCTCACCTAAGAGCGGGATGAAAAACGCATGAGAATCGGCGGGGCCGGCTCGCTAACCGGATCGGCGGGAGGCGCGCGCCTCTTCGTAGCCGGAGACGAACTCGTCTACCGGGTGGTCGCCGATGGTCCGCCCTATGAGATCGAGCGGTAGGTCGTCGATCGTACGGAAGCGAACGCACGACTTGCCGACGTCGTACCGCTTGCCGGTGGCCCGGTACTGCTCCTCGAAGGTGGCTGCGGTCGCTTCGTGAGCGTAGATACTGGATAGGTAGAGGGCCATGTGGTTCTTCTGTGAGGCCAGGGCGGCATACATCAGCGGTTTCTTGTTGTACGTGTCGGGGTGGATCTCGAGCGGGACCTGGTAGGTGATCATCCCCCAATTCATGACCTCTTCGTAGCCGGTCGGCAGGTTCTCGAGGATGACCGCGCGGACTTCCTCGAGGGCGGCGCGCCGATCATCGGCGAGTTCGGCGAGGTACTGATCGACGCTGGTGGCATCGGATTGCATGGCGGCGAGCCTACCGAAGCCGGGGATGGCGCGCCGGACGCGGCTGCCCCCGGCTCTCGAGCTTCGGGAGGGAGAAGGGAGAGAGAGCCGGGGGCGATATCCGCAACCTGACGGGTCAGGCGTTGGTGTCTGTCGAGTCGGTGGTTGGGCCGTCGTGGTCCATGCCAAAGCCCGGACCCATGCCATGGTGCCTGCCGAAGCCGAAGTGACCTTCGAACTCGCCGTTGACCATCGCCGCGATGCGATCTGGAGCGTCCGCCCGAATCCCGTCTGCTTGTTCGGTGGTCAGCTTGCCGTCCGCAACGGCCTGATCGAGATTGGCGTTCATCTCGGTCACGAGTGCTTCGATGACCTTTTCGGCCGACGAGGCCTTGTCTGCTGCGATTTCGGCGATCGTCTGTCCATCTCCGAGCGCATCTCTCAATACGGCTACGTCGATGCCGATCGCTTCAGCTACGGTCTCCAGGCGGGCGCCACGATCGAATCCGCCGTGATGTCTCTCGAAAGCGCCCGTCCGTTCGTGAAGGGCGGCGGCAATCTGGGCTGATTGCTCCTCGGTTATCACCCCGTCCGTCACGAGGCCGGCCAGGACGTCCTCGAGGGTTGCCGGAACCGACACCTCCGGATCTGTGGACGTGACCTCCTGGGCGAAGGCGACGTCGGGCGACTGGACGACCAGCGCGGCGGAGAATCCCCCAAGCACGATCGCCGCGGCCGCTATGGCTGCGATGGTTTTTCGCATGCAATGCTCCTTTCGTGTTCCATTGCCGGTCAAACGGTCGCAGGCGCCTTTAAGTCGGCCATGAACTCAGACACAGAATTGCGTGAGAACCCGGGCACAACGAGTTGGCTACCCTTTCCGGGCGGAGGGGGTATCGTCGCTCTATGGACGGACTCAATCCTCAAGCCGAACAGCGACTGCGCGACGAACTGATCATCTGGCTGACGACGGTTTCGCCGTCCGGCCAACCGCAGACTTCTCCGGTGTGGTTCCTGTGGAACGGCGAGGAGTTCCTGATCTACAGCCTGCCGGGCACCGCCCGCCCCCGCAACATCGTGGACAGCCCGCGAGTTTCCTTGAATCTCGATGGCGACGGTCAAGGTGGGGCCGTCGTCACCATCGAGGGGATGGCGCTTGTCGACCTCGACGCTCCCGCCTCAACGGAGGTCCCCGCGTATGCGGCCAAGTACCGGCAGAAGATCGCCGGTCACGGCTGGACCCCGGAGAGTTTTGCCGCCGACTATCCGATTCCGATCCGCATCATCCCTACCCGGACGAGATCGTGGTAGCGATCTGACGGTGAGTTTCACCAGGACTGAACTCGAAGCCTGTCGCGATCAGACCGTCCCCGACTTGATTGGTCCCGGTCTGCGCCTCTTGTTCGTGGGTATCAATCCCGGTCTGTGGACGGCAGCCGCCAACGCCCATTTCGCTCATCCGGGTAACCGGTTCTATCCGGCCTTGCACGAGGCGGGTATCACCGCATACCGGCTCGAGGTTTCTGATGGCATGGCCGCGTCGGACCGTCGCCACCTGCTCGAACGGGGAATCGGCATCACCAACCTGGTCAAACGGGCGACGGCCCGAGCCGACGAGTTGGACCGCGTCGAGCTCGTCGCAGGCGCCCGGCATCTGGAAGCCAACGTGGGGGTGTGGAGGCCGAAGGTGGTGGCCTTGGTCGGCATCGGTGCCTACCGACTTGCCTTCTCTAGTCCGAAGGCTGTGGCGGGCCGGCAACCTGACCGGTTGGGCGGCGCAGACCTCTTCGTGTTGGGCAATCCAAGCGGTCTCAATGCTCACGAGACTGTGGCCACGCTGGCGGGTTCATTTCGGGCGGCGGCCCAGGTGGCTGGGGTGTTCGGCTGAGAGCAGGGCATCGTTACCGCTCGAGAGGACGCTCGCGCGAGGCTACCTTTCACTCTGAAGCTACTCCGGGAGCCGCCCAGCATCCGGAGTTGCTTCCAGGTCCTTCTCGACTCTGTCCAGCCTCTGCCGGTAGGCTCGGATGATGGACAAGCGCGTATGCAGCGCCGGTTGACCGCCGCTCCCCGCTGGGCGACGGCAGTGCTTGCCGTTGCCGTTCTGGTCTTGGTGATCCTCACCGCGTTTGGAGCACGGAGGTTGCCGGGGAGCGAAACCCGCCCGCCTCCTTTTCTGATCGATATCGACGTTCTGGCCGCGACCCGTATTGTGCTTGGAGTCCTGGCGGGGTTGGCGGTCCTGCTGGTGGTGCTGCTCCTGCTGCCCGGAGGTCCACCCATCAAGCTCCCCGAGCGTAAGAAGTTGTCGCCGTTGAAACTGCTGGCCGGCATCGTCCTGCTGTTCGCGATCGTGCTGCTCCTGAAGCCTTTCTTGCACCGGTTCGAGCAGCCACCGGAACTCACAGGAACCGGCCGTCCTCGAACTCAGACCGAGATTCCCAGCCGCCAGGAGTCCGGATCTCGCTGGGGGTTGATCATTCTGGGTGGAGCAGTGCTCTTGGTGATGATCGGCGTGGCGGCCGCGACCCGGCCTGCCGTGGATCTCGAGGTCGTCATCGACCCGTCCGGCCCGGCCGAGGTGACCGGTGTCATTGATATGGTGCTCGCGCAGCTCGAGGAGTCGACCGACCCCCGCCGGGTGGTCATCGGCGCCTACGCCCGAATGGAACGGGCACTCACCGCGAGCGGTCTGCCGCGCCGCCCCAGCGAGGCGCCGCTCGAATACTTGGCCAGGGCACTGCGGCGCCTCGAGGTGAGCCGCTCAGCCGTCGGTCGGCTCACCGCGCTTTTCGAAGTGGCTCGTTTCAGCCACCACGAAATCGATCCCGACATGGGACGGGAAGCGATCGCCGCCCTCAACGACATTCGGAGCGAATTGAGCGGGGTGGTCTCATGAGGCTGGTTGTGGGTACGACTGCTCTGGTGGCCGGCCTGGTGGCCGTGACCCTCCTGTGGTTCGATGGCCCGACTGAATTCACGGGCTATCAAGCGTTGTTGCTGGTGCTGGCTGCCATGACAATGCGCAGACTCCGGCCGGTGGCGTCAGAAGAAGAGGAACCGCCCCTCCGGTTGAGGATCAAGCCGGCGGGACGTCCCCGCCACTCTGCTCCTCCGCAGCTCGAAAAGATCGAACGGCTGGTGGTGTTCGGCAAGACGACCGCATTCGATGCTGAGTGGCGTCTGCTCCCCTTCCTGAGGTCTATCGCCGCCGAGCAGCTCGAAACGCGCCATGGGGTGAATCTCCATGCTCGTCCTGATCTCGCCAGACGGTTGCTCGGAGACCCGGGTTGGATATTGCTCGATCCAAACCGCGTCCGCCCGGTTGACCGTATGG
The DNA here is from genome assembly GCA_024641205.1 of Actinomycetes bacterium. Classification (GTDB taxonomy): domain Bacteria; phylum Actinomycetota; class Acidimicrobiia; order Spongiisociales; family UBA4744; genus UBA4744. The sequence continues at coordinate 2,685 of JAHEDM010000133.1, read as the reverse complement.
CGCCCGGGCTCAGCATGGTTGACCTGGACGCGGCTGTTTCGGCCATTGAAGGGCTCTCGAGGAGAAGGACATGAACACTGAAGAAGTCGCAACCCTCGGGCAGGAGTTACTCGACGAGGTGGAGCGGGCCGTTGTCGGCAAGCGGGCGATCCTAGAGCTGATGCTGATGGCGTTGCTGGCGGACGGGCATGTGCTCATTGAGGACTACCCGGGACTGGCCAAAACGCTGATGGCCCGTTCGTTTGCCCAGGTCACCGACCTGAAGTTCAGACGAGTTCAGTTCACGCCCGACCTGATGCCGATGGATGTAACTGGTTCTCCGATGCTCGATCCGACCACTTCCGCTCTGTCGTTTCGCCCGGGGCCGATCTTCACCAATCTGCTCCTGGCCGACGAGGTGAACCGGGCGCCTGCCAAAACCCAGGCAGCTCTTCTGGAGGCGATGCAGGAGCGGCAGGTGACAATCGATGGCACCACCCATCGTTTGGATCAGCCCTTCCTAGTGGTCGCCACCCAGAATCCCATCGAATACGAGGGCACGTATCCACTTCCTGAGGCGCAACTCGATAGGTTCATGGTTCGGATCGGGATGGGGTACCCAGCTCCCGACCACGAATGGAAGATGTTGGAGAAGAGACTCGAGCGCCGCACCGATGAGATCGGCTTGGACGTGATTGTCGACGGCGCCACCCTGCTGGCGATGCAGGGGGCCGTCGAGGATGTGCATGTCTCCGAATCGGTGGGCCGCTACATCGTCCACCTGGTCGCCGCGACCCGTAATCGCAACCGGGTCTTGGTGGGAGCGAGCCCGCGCGGGTCGCTGGCCGTCATGAAGGTGGCTCGGGCCCGAGCGATCCTGCATGGCCGCGATTTCATAACACCGGATGATGTCAAGGCCGTCGCCGTGCCGGCTCTGGGGCACCGTTTGATCTTGCGCCCCGAGCTCTGGGTACAAGATATTCAGGGCGACGACATCGTGGCCGAGTGCCTGGATCTGGTTCCTACGCCACCGTCGGTGCCGGAGCGTGACCGCACGTGATCCGGGCGACTACTGCCCGGCTGCGGACATTCGCAGTCATAGTCGTCATGGGGCTTGTCGGAGGGCTGGCGGCCGGGCGTCCCGAACTTGCCGCAGTTGCTGCTCCATTCGTGGTGCTGCTCGGCGTCGGTTTGGCGTTATCTCATGACCTCGACGTGAACATCGACGTCCATTTGGATCGGGACCGGGCGATTGAAGGCGAGGAGATCATGCTGGTGGTCACGACCAGCACGGACCCTCCGGTTTCCCGCCTGGACTTCGAAGTAGATCTGCCGATCGGCGTTGTGATCGCCGGAGCGTCGACCGAGCTAGGGCGGAGCACCCAAGTCCTTGAGCGGATGGTGGTTGGATACAAACCGGGTGGATCCGTCCCCAACCCCCTGACGCTTCGACTGCTGTGCAAACGCTGGGGTGCGCACCGGATAGGGTTTCTCCGGATCCGGAGCCGCGATGCGTTGGGATTGTTCACCTATTTTCAGGAAGTCCCGCTCAAGATGGAATTCAAAGTGTTTCCGGAGGCGGCCACGTTGCGTCGGTTGTTGCGGCCGGCCGAAACCCGCCTCGGCTTTGGCGATCTGGTTTCTCGCCGGAAAGGGGACGGCCTGGAATTCGCAGATCTGCGACCCCTGGTCCACGGCGACGATCCCCGTCAGATCAACTGGCGGGTCACGGCTCGCGGCCGTGGCGTGTGGGTAAACGATCGCCATCCGGAGCGAAACAGCGATGTGGTTCTGCTGGTTGACACCTTCTCCGAGCCGCGTCGCGGCGTTGAGTTGACGCTCGACCTGGCCGTTCGGGCGGCGGCCGGATTGGCGACGGGCCATCTCCGCCGCAACGACCGCGTAGGTCTCATCTCATTCGGCGAATCGCTCCGATGGCTGCAACCGGGTATGGGAGATGTGCAGCGCTACCGGATCCTCGACACGCTCATGGAGAGTCGATCGAGGAGACAGATGTACTGGCGGGGTGTTCCCGCCGTGCCGCGGCGAGCTCTTCCTGCCAAGGCTCTGATAATCGGGTTGAGCCCGCTCCTCGACGACCGAGCGATCAACGGCTTCGCCGATCTGCGAGGTCGTGGGTTCGATCTCGTCGTCATAGAGATTCCGGCTGAGCCATTCGTGGCTGAACCGATCACCCCGGAGGAGGTTATGGCTCGTCGAATCTGGGCACTCCAGCGCGACGCGACCCGCGACCGGTTCCTGCGACATGGAATCGCGGTGGTGACCTGGAGCCCCGAGGAGCCCTTTCAACGAGTACTGACGGAGGTGGAAGCATTTCGAAGGAACGCGACGCGCGCGCTGGTCTGATCCTGGCGGTAGTGGCCATCTGCTTGGCCTCGGGATTGGCGTTCTATCCCGAAGTGGAGCTGCAAGCTGTCAGCCGGTTGGTGCCGGTCATTGGCATGGCAGGCGTCGGCCTCATGATCGCAGCGATGGTTTCCGGTGCTCCCTGGCTCGTCGGGTGGGCGACGGTCACCTTGCTGACCGAATACGGATTGTCCCTGGTTGCCCGTCCAACCGTCGATCCCCGGGCGCCCCTCTACGCGTCGGTCCTTTTCCTCACGGTCGAGTCTGCCTATGCATCGCTCGAGCGACGGGCGTGGATCGCTGGGCTCTCCGGGCGGCTCGCCGGTGAGGTGGCCAGAT
>JAHEDM010000132.1 GCA_024641205.1 Actinomycetes bacterium | reverse complement strand
TTGGTCACGTTCTATCACCGCCCTCTCGCCACGCTCCTCAATGCGGCCGCCCAAGCAGGTTGGGCCTTGGAGCACGCCATTGAGCGGGCCGCTCCGACCACCCACGACCCCATCCTGGCCTCTCAGGGGCACATCCCTCGATTGCTCGGGCTGCGCTGGTCAAAGGTCTAGGGAGTGACGGGTTCGCCGCTGAGCTTCCGGTATACGTAGGCCATCGCCAGCATGGAAACTGGAACGGTGATCAACAAGCCAATCCCGAGGGCGATCGCCCCCGCCAGATTGAAGAAGAAGAGCGCTATCCCGAGCATAAACAGGTCGCCTCTCTGTGCCTTGGTGATGGCGGCGCTTTGCTCGATGCTCTCAACGATCCCGTGTTCCTTGTCAACGATGTTGTAGCCGAAGAAACCGAACGTGATTGCCAGGTAGATCCCCGGGACGATGAGGAAGATGAAGCCAATGCCGACCATGACTCCGACGATTACCGAGGCGATGAAGTAGGGCAGCGCCAGATCGGCTCGCTGGAAGAGGTCGGCCGTCTCCACGGGTTGGCCGTCGACGATCTTGAGAGCGATCCGGATGAGACCCATCGAGATCAGGATGGAGACAAACCATCCGATCAGGCTCATGAGACCGGTTAGGAAACCGCGCCCGAGAATGTAGAAGATAAGGTTGACTGCCAGGATCGCCAGGGCCGCGGTCACCAGTGGTCCGATGTTCTCCTGGAGTTTCTTCCATCCGTAGCTCAGTGCCTCACCAATCGAGAAGCGGTTCGATTCCGGAACGGCCATGGTGCCTCCTCAGTTCTGCGTCATCCCGCCGAGATTACCCGTCAAGATATCCGATTACTGCGTTCGGGAGGCAGACTTCTGTGCTCAGTACACTTTACGAAGCATGCGACGCCCCACCTCCGCCGAGATTCCCGATGCTCCTGGCGCTTATCTGTTTCGCGACAGTCACGGGCAGGTCCTCTACGTGGGCAAGGCCAAATCGCTCCGCAAACGGGTAGCCAACTACTTCGGCAAGGATCTGCAGGTCCGCACCCAGGCGATGGTCGATGCCGCCGACAGTGTCGACTGGATCGTCACCGACAGCGAAGTAGCCGCCCTGATGCTCGAATACTCGTTGATCAAAAAGCACCGTCCGCGGTTCAACATCCGGCTTCGGGACGACAAGAGCTACCCGTACCTGGCCATCACCCGCTCCGACGAGTGGCCCAGGGCCCGGGTTATGCGTGGCAAGAAGCGAAAAGGTACTGAGTATTTCGGTCCGTACGCTCACACGTATGCCATTCGCAAGACTCTCGACGAATTGCTCAAGACCTTCCCGATCCGCACGTGCTCTGATGGCCTTTTTCGCAGGCAGAAGGCGCAGGGAAGGCCCTGCCTGTTATTCCATATCGAAAAATGTTCCGGCCCATGCGTCGGCGAGGTAGCGCCTGGTGAGTATCAGGAGTACGTCGATGGGTTGGCCCGCTTTCTGGGTGGCGACACCGACCAGATAGTCGAAAGACTGCGATCGGACATGGAAGCAGCAGCAGCCGACCTGTTCTACGAACAAGCCGCCCGGTTTCGCGACCGGCTGCACGACGCGGAACGAGCCATCGCCCGCCAGGAAGTGGTGACCGACCGTCCCGAGGATTTCGACCTCATCGCCCTCGAAGAAGACGATCTCGAGGCGGCGGTCCAAGTACTCACCGTGCGAAGAGGCAGGGTGGTGGGACGGCTCGGTACGGTGCTCGACAAAGTTGAAGACGTCACCACTGGTGAGCTGATCGCCAGCATGCTGCGCGAGTTGTATGGAGAAGACCGGCCGCCCTCATCCGTTCTGGTGCAGGAACTCCCTCCCGACACGGACTTGTGGGCAGCGTGGCTCAGCGAGCGGCGCGGCGCGCACGTCTCGTTGCGGGTCCCGCAACGGGGCGCCAAACGCCGCTTGCTGGAAACCGCCCGAACGAATGCTCGAGAGGCGTTTGCCCGACATCGGCTGCGCCGCCAATCGGATCACAATGCCCGCGCCCGGGCCCTCCGCAGTTTGCAGGATGCCCTCGGACTCCCGGTGCCGCCGCTGCGAATCGAGGCCTATGACATCTCGACCATCCAGGGCACCAACACGGTCGGCTCCATGGTGGTGCTCGAAGACGGTCTTCCCAAGAATTCCGACTACCGCCGCTTCCGGGTCCGCACGGTCGACGGTCAGGACGATTTCGCCTCGATGGAAGAGGTCCTTCGACGTCGCTTCACAGCGTATGTGCAGGAACGCGAGCTGCCCGTTGAAGAGCGTGGCAAGTTCTCGTATCCGCCCTCGCTTGTGCTCATCGACGGGGGAGCCGGCCAGCTCTCCCGGGCGGTCCGGGTTTTGGGCGACCTCGACCTCGATATTCCGGTGGTCGGCCTCGCCAAGCGGATGGAAGAGGTCTATATGCCGGGTCGGGCCGATCCGATTCGGATCCCGCGTGATGAGGAAGCCCTGCATCTGCTGCAGAGAGTCCGTGATGAAGCGCATCGATTTGCGATCACCTACCACCGTAAGCTCCGCGGCCGCTCCATGATCGATTCGACCCTCGATGACGTGCCGGGCATCGGACCGACCCGCAAGAAAGCTCTGCTGCGTCGGTTCGGCTCGCTCAAGAGAATCAGGGAGGCCAGCCGTGAGGAGCTGGGCGAAGCGCTGCCGGGGACGGTGGCCGGAGATCTCTACGACGCATTGCACGGTTCCTGATCCATGTGTGCTCCACCGATCCGTTCCGGCATGCGACACTAAGGCGTGAACATGACGAAGAAATCAGAACCGATCGGATTGGAGGTCGCTCGTGGTTAAGCGACCGCAAGTACTCGTCGTGACCGGTATGTCCGGGGCGGGGCGGTCCACCGCAGCCAAAGTCCTGGAGGACCTGGGATACCTGGTGGTCGACAACCTTCCCCCGGCCTTGATCGGCGAGATCGTGCGTTTCAACGACCTGGCCGACGTTCCTCGCCGGCTGGCGCTTGTCATTGACGCAAGGGGAGGATTCAGTCTCAATGATCTCAGCGTCGAAATGGACCGGTTGCTGCGCGGTGGCGTGTCAACGGCGGTGCTCTTCCTCGACGCCGACGACGACATGCTGATTCGCCGGTACAAGGAGAATCGGCGGCCGCATCCGATGGCGCGGCCGACGCTGGGCGAGTCGCTCTTCGCGGAGCGTGAGCTGCTGGCCGAGCTTCGAGCCGAAGCCGATTTCATTATCGACACCACCGACCTCAATGTGCATCAGTTGCGGGAGAGAATCGAAGAGGACTTTCAGGCCGGCCAGCCCGAGCGACCGATGCGGGTCTCAGTTTCGTCGTTTGGTTTCAAGCACGGCGCTCCCCGGGACGCCGACCTGATGTTCGATGTGCGGTTCCTGCCCAACCCACACTGGCAGGAGGAGCTTCGATCATTGACCGGGAACGATGCTCCGGTGCGCGATTACGTGTTGGGCAACGAAGACACACGGGCTTTCCTCGCCAAGATCGAAGACATGCTTTCCTTCCTCATGCCACGGTTCCGCAGTGTCGGAAAGTCGTACGTGAGTATCGGGGTGGGGTGTACCGGTGGACGGCATCGCTCGGTTGCCATAGCCAATGAACTGGGACGTTGGCTGGAATCCGAGGGCATCGAGGCGACCGTACGGCATCGGGACTTGAGTAAATGACGACGCCGGAGACTGCCCTCGAATCAGAACTGTTGAATCTCACCGCAGATGGTCCGCGGGTAGTCGCCATCGGCGGGGGACACGGACTGGCTCAGGCCCTCGAAGCTGCTCTTTCCTACGCCTCGCATGTCACCGCAGTCGTCACGGTAGGAGATGACGGGGGCTCTTCAGGGAGATTGACTTCGACACTGGAGATTCCGCCACCGGGGGACATCCGGAAATGTCTTCTGGCCCTGAGCCCGGAGCCAACCGTGTTCCGGGAGCTATTCGGGTATCGGTTCGATTCGACGGACGTGGCCGGGCATTCACTCGGCAATTTGATGCTGGCCGCGCTCACCGGTTTGCTGGGCGACGATTTTGAGGCAGCGGTCAGGGTCGCGTCCGGGATGTTGGGAACCGTCGGCCAAGTCATACCGGTAGCTCGGAAGTCGCTGCACCTGCAAGCGGTGGTCGACGGGGCGCTGGTGGACGGTCAGGCCGCCATCACCAAATCCCGGGGCAACCTGTCTGAGTTGCGGCTGGTGCCCGCAGACGAACCGGCCAACCCTCACGCCATCGAGGCCGTGCTTTCGGCAGATCAGATATTGATCGGGCCCGGCAGCCTCTTCACCTCTGTGATCGCGGCGTTGGCGGTACCCGGCATGGCTGAGGCCATGCGAACTGCCCCGGGCCACATTGTATTCATCGCCAATCTCGTGACCCAGGACGGTGAAACCCTGGGCATGACGTGCGCCGATCATCTCGAGGCACTCCGCCGGGTTGGAGGCGTCGACGTCACCGGTACCATTGTCGTGCACCGGGGCGAAATCCCAATGGAGGGACCGGTCCAGCAGATCAAGGCCGACAAGGCTGAAATGGCGGCTTTGGGGTGGGATGTTGTGGAAGCCGATCTCGCCGATCTGCAAGCCTACTGGCCCCAACACGATCCAATCCGGCTGGGCCAAGCTTTGGCACAGCTCAAGAACTGAACAGCGAGGGGAGCCATGGGCAGGTATCTGACACTCGATGATGTTGAGGTGGCCGGCAAACGGGTCCTGGTCCGTGCCGATCTCAACGTCCCGATCTCGAGCGGGTCGGTTGAAGATGATTTTAGAATCCGGGCGAGCCTCCCCACCATCTCCCGCTTACGAGAGGCGGGCGCCACGGTAGTGGTGTGCAGCCACCTCGGGCGCCCCAAGGATCGTGAGCCCGAATTCCGGATGGGTCCGGTCGCGGTCCGCCTGGCCGAGATTGGTGGATTTCCGGTCCGCAGGCTCGACTCGGTCGTGGGAGAAGAAGTGGAAGTTTCCGTTGCGGCCGCCGGTCCCGGCGACGTTCTGCTGCTCGAAAACACCAGGTTTGAGCCTGGAGAGACGAGAAACGACGCGGACCTCGCCAAAGGTCTGGCCGCCCTGGCCGATCTCTTCGTGCTGGATGCGTTTGGATCGGCCCACCGGGCCCACGCTTCAACGGTCGGCGTTGCCGACTATCTGCGCTCGGTCGCCGGCCCGTTGCTCGTCGAGGAGGTAGAGGCCTTCGCTTCTCTGCTGGTCGACCCGCCCCACCCTTTCACTGTGGTGCTTGGTGGAGCAAAAGTGTCCGACAAGCTGGGAGTCATCAAGTCACTGTTGCCCAAGGTCGACATGATGTTGATCGGGGGTGGCATGTGCTTCACGCTGTTGCGGGCGGAGGGTTATGAGATTGGCTCCTCCCTGGTGGAGGAAGATCGGCTCGACGAGGTCAAGGAGGTTCTCGCCTCTGCGTTCGGGGATCGGGTCGACCTCCCCGACGACATCGTCGTGGCCGACCGGTTCGCGGCCGATGCCGAGCAGGAGGTTGTGGCCCGCAACGCCATTCCCGACGACTGGATGGGACTCGATATCGGTCCCAAGACGGCCGAGGTCTTCGCCGCGGCCATCCGCGGATCCCGAGCCGTCTTCTGGAACGGCCCTATGGGGGTATTTGAATGGGAGCAGTTCCGAAGCGGAACGGAAGCAGTGGCTCGTGCTCTGATCGATCATCCTGGCTTCACGGTGGTCGGCGGGGGCGACTCCGTGGCCGCGCTTCGTATGCTCGGCTTGGAACGAGAGGTTTCTCACCTGTCGACGGGCGGGGGAGCCGGTCTGGAGATGTTGGAAGGCAAAACGTTGCCGGGGCTGGCGGCGCTGGAAAGGTGGGCTGATGGCTCGTAAGAATCTCATCGTTGGTAATTGGAAAATGAACAGCAACCATCTCGAAGCGATCCAGATGCTGCAGAAACTGCACTACCGGCTCGATCCCAACGACTATGACCGGGTCGACGTAGGCGTGGCGCCTCCGTTCACGTCGCTTCGCTCTGTGCAGACGGTGATCGAAGCCGATCACATGAGTATTCAGCTGGCCGCTCAGAACACCCATTTCGAGGAGAAGGGAGCCTTCACCGGCGAGGTGGCTCCCAGCATGTTGGCGAAATTGTCGGTGCATTTCGTGATCGTCGGCCATTCCGAACGACGGCAGATCTTCGGCGAAACGGACGATTGGGTGAACCGCAAGGCCAAGGCCGTCTTTGCCCATGGAATGACGCCGATCGTCTGTGTTGGAGAAACGCTCGAGGAGCGGGAAGCGGGCAGCGCCTTTGATCGGGTCGGATCGCAGATTCGGTTGAGCCTGACCGGTTTGTCTGCCGAACAGATCGGATCGGCCGTTGTTGCCTATGAGCCGATCTGGGCTATCGGAACGGGGCGCACTGCAGATCCCGCCGACGCTCAGGAGATGATTGAGTTCATCCGGGCCCAGCTGAGCCAACAGTGGGGCGGCACGGCCGACGACACCCGGATTCTCTATGGTGGATCGGTGAACCCTGGCAACATTGGAGCGATCATGGCCAAGAAGGACATCGACGGGGGCTTGGTAGGCGGGGCCTCTCTCGATCCAGACACGTTCGCGTCGGTGGTCCGCTACTGGATCTGAAACGGAGAACGAAAACCGAGCAGCGAAGGACCAACCTATGACCTACACACTGGTGCTGCTTCGCCACGGCGAGAGTGTCTGGAACAAGGCGAATCTTTTCACCGGATGGACAGATGTTCCCCTCTCCGATAGAGGTGTTGAAGAGGCCAAGGCGGCCGGCCGTCTGCTCAAAGACGAGGGCTACACGTTTGATGCCGTCCACACGTCGCTTCAGATCCGGGCCATTCACACGGCCAACCTCGCCCTGGATGAGATGGGCCTGTCCTGGCTGCCGGTGACCCGCCACTGGCGCCTCAACGAGCGCCACTACGGCGCATTGCAGGGATTGAACAAGAAGGAGACGACCGACAAGTTCGGCAAAGAACAGGTCTTTGAGTGGAGGCGAAGCTACGACGTACCGCCCCCCGCTCTCGAACCAGACGATGAGCGCCATCCGCGGCACGACCGCCGGTACGCCGATCTGGCCCCCGACCTGCTCCCGGCCACCGAATGTCTCAAAGATGTGGTTGCCCGGATGTTGCCGTAC
>JAHEDM010000131.1 GCA_024641205.1 Actinomycetes bacterium | reverse complement strand
TCGTCGAGGAAAAGGGCAAGAGGTTTGGCAATCAGACTGGCAACGACATCGAGCCGGCGTCGCTGCCCTCCCGAATAAGTACTGACCGTACGGTCTGCATATGCACCCATGCGGAAGCCATCCACCAGCTCCTCGACCCGGAGTTTTCGCTCGGTTTTCGGGATCTTGTACAAGCGGCCGAACAGATCCAGGTTTTCCCTCGCGGTGAGTTTCTCGTCGACTGCGGCGGCCTGCCCGGCCAACCCAATGACTTGCCGCACCGCTTCCGGTTGGCTGGTCAGATCGAACCCGGCGACCGACGCCCTCCCCTGGTCGATCGGCAACAGGGTGGTCAGCATGTTGATGGTTGTGGTCTTGCCGGCGCCGTTGGGTCCCAGCAACGCAAACACACTGCCGGCCCAAGCCTCGAAACTCAGATCTCGTACCGCCTTGGTATCGCCGTAGGACTTGAACAAGCCCTCGGCGACGATGACCGGGGTTCCCTTGGTGAATGTGGCCATGTGATTCAACTCCCCACAGGTGTGCGCCCAGATCGTATAGACGTTATGTCTAATAAGCAAGACAGATCGTCTAATTCTCCGGCGAGCCGCTCTCTCGAGTGGTGATTCGCGCAGAGAATTCGGGACGGCAATAGGTCAGCACCCCTTCGACGACGGTCGCCTGCACCATCAACTGATCGTCCAGAACGATCACGTCGGCCGTTTTCCCCGCTTCAATCCGTCCTCGCCCGGACTCGCCGATCACCTGAGCCGGATTGGCCGAGGCGGCCGCCAGCGCCTCCTCCTTGGAGCACCCGGTAAATGAGGCGAAGTTGCGAACCGCCTGGTCGAGGGTGAGGATGCTGCCTGCCAGACCACCGGCTTGATTACGAGCCGAACGTTCGCCCACCGTGATGACCACGTTCCCGAGGGCGTACTCCCCCGGCCCAGCGCCCATCCCGGCCATAGCGTCGGTGGTCAAAACCACCTGTGTGGCCGGTTTGCTCGTCCGAATGAGACGTACGGTGGCCGGATGAAGGTGGATACCGTCGGCGATGATGGCAACCGACGCGTCGGCGTGTTCCAACAATGCGCCCACCAGACCAGGTAGGCGGGGAGCCAGCGGAGGCATCCCATTGAACAGATGTGTGCCGTGGGTAACGCCCGTCCGCAGGGCTGCACAGGCCTCCTCATAGGTAGCTGCCGAGTGTCCGGCCGCCACGACCACCCCCCGATCGAGCAAGATCTGGATCACCGGCTCCGCTCCGGACAGCTCCGGGGCCAGAGTCACCAGGCGGACCCCCTCCGCCCTTCCCCAGCCATATACAACCTCTAATGCCGGGGCGCGCAGATGGGCTAACTCATGAGTCCCGCGTTGATCCTGGGCAAGCATCGGTCCCTCGAAGTGGAGACCGAGGACCCGGGCGCCCCGGTACCCGGGCGGTTGGCCCTTCGCCAGGACGCGGAGTGCCTCGCTTCGATTACCAGCCGGCGAGGTGATGACGGTGGGGAGAAACGAAGTCACACCGGTAGCCGGCAGCTGCCGCCCTACCTCCCACATTGAGGCCGGATCAGCGGTGAAGTCGAAACCGAAACCGCCATTGATCTGGAGATCAATCAAACCCGGGGCAACCAGCAGACTGCTCGCATCGATAACGAGGTCCGCCTGTTCAGGCAATCGCTCGGAAATCAACCCGCCTTCTACCCCCAGATCGGACTCAACCAGGCCCTCCGGGGTCAACACCCGGCCGCCCAACATCGCGAGAGGCTTGCTCATCCGCGCTCAATCTAGGGCGCCCCCGCACAGGAGAAATCAGGTTCAGGCGGTGGCCCGAATGATGGCGCTTACCGCCGAAGGCGCCACCTCGTGGGTGACCTCCATCTCGACGTCGTGGAATCCGGCGTCCTCGAGACCCGACGCAAAATCATCTTTGAACAGTGCACCGGCCAGGCATCCCGTCCAGGCCGCCAGGTCGGACTGCTCCTCCTCCGTGAACCGCCGCGTGGTGACGATGTCGGTCACCGCAAATCGGCCGCCCGGCTTGAGAACACGATGCGCCTCTTGGAAGACCCCCGGCTTGTCAACCGAAAGATTGATCACGCAGTTGGAGATGATCACATCGATTGAGTCATCCGGCAATGGGATCGCTTCGATCTCGCCGTTGAGGAACTCGACGTTTGCAATTCCGGCTTCCGCCTGATTGCGACGGGCCAGCTCTAACATCTCGTCGGTCATGTCCAATCCGTATACCTTGCCGGTTGGCCCCACCCGGCGAGCGGAGAGGAAGACATCGAGTCCGCCCCCCGAGCCGAGATCGAGTACTACTTCCCCTGCTTCCAGAGCGGCAACTGCGGTCGGATTCCCACACCCCAGCGACGCCAGCCGGGCCGTATCGGGGAGCCCCTCGGTCTCCAGGGCAGCATACAACTCGGCGCCGAGCCCGTCGCCTGCGGCCGGATCAGGCCCACAACAAGACCCGGTTTCACGGACCTGCAACGCAGCCGTTGCGTAGCGCTGGCGAACCGCTTCCTTGATATCGGACATGGCGAAGCTCCTACATATCGATGTTGATCTATGTATCGTATCGAATCGAGGAAGAGATTTCAACTCCTTAATGCAAAAAGATGAAATATGACAATACCCCACTCAGGTTATACACTGTGATCACGCTAAATTTTCAACGGCCAACGAGTCAACATACAGAGGTGAAGACATGGCAAAAGTAGTAGGCATCGATCTGGGGACCACCAACAGTGCAATCGCAGTGATGGAAGGCGGAGAGCCAACCATCGTCCCCAACGCGGAAGGGCAGCGCACCACCCCATCGGTAGTGGCGTTCAAGGACGACGAAGTTCTGGTCGGGGAAGTTGCCAAGCGCCAGGCCATCACCAACCCGGACCGGACCATCCGCTCGGTCAAGCGGTACATGGGAACCGACAAGAAGTTCGACATCGACGGCAAGATGTACACCGCTCAGGAGATATCGGCCCGCATCTTGATGAAGCTCAAGCGCGATGCCGAAGCCTTCCTCGGTGACAAGGTCAACGAGGCCGTCATCACCGTGCCTGCCTACTTCAACGACGCCCAACGCCAGGCCACCAAAGAAGCCGGTCAGATCGCCGGCTTGGAGGTGCTTCGTATCGTCAACGAGCCGACCGCCTCATCGCTGGCCTATGGGCTCGACAAGAAACACGATCACACCGTCCTCGTGTTCGACCTCGGAGGCGGAACCTTCGATGTCTCCCTCCTCGAGATCGGTGAGGGCGTTTTCGAGGTGAAGTCGACGAGTGGCAACACGAAGTTGGGGGGCGATGATTGGGACGATGCCGTCATGGATTGGCTTGTCGCTGAGTTCAAGAAGGAGAGCGGCGTCGATCTCTCCAAGGACCGGATGGCCCTACAGCGCCTGAAGGAAGCCTCCGAGAAGGCCAAGATCGAGTTGTCCTCGGTGGCCGAAACCGAGATAAACCTTCCGTTCATAACCGCAACAGCCGAGGGACCGCTCCACCTCCAGAAGAAACTGACCCGGTCCGAGTTCCAGAAGCTCACCGACAGTCTGCTCGAGAAATGCAAGGGACCGTTCCATCAAGCCATCAAGGACGCCGGCATCAACGTCTCCGACATCGACGACGTCGTGCTGGTCGGCGGCTCAACCCGCATGCCGGCTGTTCAGGACCTGATCCGCGACTTGACCGGCGGCAAGGAACCGCACAAGGGTGTGAACCCCGACGAAGTAGTCGCGGCCGGAGCCGCCTTGCAGGCCGGAGTCTTGAAGGGCGATGTCAAAGACATCCTGCTGCTCGACGTCACTCCGCTGACGCTCAGCATCGAGACCAAGGGCGCCATCTCCACCAAGATGATCGAACGCAATACGACTATTCCCACCCGGCGCTCAGAGATCTTCACCACGGCTGAGAACAATCAGCCGGAAGTCGAGATCCACGTGCTCCAGGGCGAACGACAGATGGCAAACGACAACAAGAGCCTTGGCAAGTTTCGCCTCACGGGCCTGCCGCCGGCTCCCATGGGCCTGCCACAAATCGAAGTCACCTTCGACATCGACGCGAACGGAATCGTCCACGTCACCGCCAAGGACCTCGGCACCGGCAAGGAACAGGCGATGACGATCACCGGTGGCACCGCGCTCGCCCACGAAGACATCGACACCATGATCAAAGACGCCGAGGCGCACGCCGAGGAAGACCGGGTTCGCAGGGAAGCGGCCGAGACCCACAATCAGGCTGAGCAGGTGGTGCATCAGACGGAGAAGCTGCTGACCGAGCAGGCCGATCAACTCAACGACGAGGAGAAAGCAGCCATCGAGTCGACGCTGGCCGAGTTGCGAACCGAGACAGAGAACAAAGACGCAACTCCGGACACGCTGCGACCCAAAATGGATGCCGTGCTACAAGCCTCGCAAGCTCTGGCACAGCGGCTCTACCAGCAGCAGGCCTCCGCAGGCGCCTCAACCGATCAGACAGGCACCGAAGATGACGACGACGTGGTCGAAGCAGAGATCATCGACGAGGGCGACGAGGGTTAGTCACTGTGCCTCCTGAAACAAACGACGAGATGGAGGACCTCGAACCGTTCGAAGACGTCGAGTTGGTTACCGGTGAGATCGTCTTCGAGGCCGAGCCTCGTATCATCGACCCGCATGTACTCGGATTGGAGCTTCCGGAAGACCGTGAAGCGGCCGTCCAGCTCCTCCTGACCGAGCTGACCGGAGCTCGCGAAGAGGCGGGCCTCTATCTGGCAGATCTGCAGCGCGTGGCCGCCGATTTCGACAACTTCCGCAAGCGGATGCTGCGGGACCAGGCCGAAAACATCGAGCGCGCCTCCCAGCGGGTGGTGATCGGCCTCATGCCGACCATCGATACCCTCGAGGCTGCCCTGATTACCGAGGCGGAAACCCCTGCTGAGAAAAAACTCCTCGACGGGGTACGCGGCACACTGAATCTGCTGCTCGACACGCTGGCCAAGGAAGGACTCGAGGCCATCCCAACCGTGGGATCTGAGTTCAACCCGGAACTGCATGAAGCCGTGCTGGCGCCCGAGCCCGGCAACGGCCGGCTGATCGTCACCCAGGAAATGCGGCGCGGATATACCCTCAAGGGCCGATTGCTGCGCGCCGCTCTCGTCGCGGTCGATTATGAATAGAGATTGGGTCGAGAAGGACTTCTACAAAGTCCTCGGGGTTTCGAAAACCGCTTCGGCCGACGAGATCAAGAAGGCCTATCGCAAGCTCGCCCAGAAATACCATCCGGACGCCAACCCGGGCGACAAAGCAGCCGAGGATAAGTTCAAAGACATCTCCGAAGCGAACGCCACCCTCTCCAACAAGGAACAGCGGGAGGAATACGATCAGGTCAGGCAAATGGTCGACTCGGGAGGCTTCCGCGGATTCGGGGCGCCCGGCGGAGGCGGTTTCGGGGGCGGCGGCCAACGCATACGCATGGAAGACCTCTCCGACCTCCTGGGGGGAGCGGGGGGCGGACTCGGGGATCTTTTCGGATTTGGCGGCAGGGCGCAGAGCGGTCCGCAACGCGGCGCGGATCTGGCTACCGAACTCCACCTCTCCTTCGAAGACGCCATCGCCGGGGCGACCACCTCAGTAGGTGTCCAGGGTGAGGCATCGTGCCGCACATGTCGCGGTTCCGGAGCCGAGCCGGGCACATCCGTCGAGACATGTCGGGTGTGTGGCGGGTCCGGAATGACTGCCCAAAGCCAGGGTTTCTTCTCGATGACCCAACCATGTCAAAACTGCGCCGGGTCGGGTCGCGTCGTGCAGCAACCCTGCCACACGTGCGGCGGACGCGGAACCGAAATGCGGTCCAGGACATTGAACGTCAAGATCCCGGCAGGCGTTCGGGATGGGGCAACCATCCGGCTCAAGGGCAAGGGCTCACCAGGCCGAAATGGCGGACCCGCCGGAGACCTTCTCGTCAAGACCCATGTTGCTACCCATCCCATCTTCAAACGAAGAGGCGATGACATCACCGTCAAGCTCCCGGTTACGTTCACGGAAGCCGCCCTCGGCGCCGAGATCGCTGTGCCAACGCTGGACGGGGCCGTACGGCTCAAGGTGCCGGCAGGGACCAAGAGCGGCAAGACCTTCCGCGTGCGGGGCCGTGGGGTGATCAGGCCACGTGGTCGCAAAGGTGACCTGCTTGCCACTGTTGAAGTGGTCGTGCCGACCAAACTGTCACGGGACGCCAAGAAGGCGTTGCAAAATTTCCACGACCAGTTCGAAACCGATGAGAACCCCCGCGCCCATCTGAAGGTGTGACATGACTCAACGCAAGACCAGCCGTGAGAACCAGGCAGTATTCGTGATCTCGGTCGCGGCTGAACTGGCGGGCGTCCACCCCCAGACCCTTCGGATCTATGAGCGACGCGGATTGATCGAGCCCTATCGGACCCCGGGCGGAACCCGCCGCTACTCCCAGGAAGACCTGAACCGGCTGACCCTGATCCAGGAGCTGACGGAACAAGGACTCAACCTCGAAGGGGTCAGAAAGGTTCTCGAGCTTCGCGAACGCGTCGTCAAGCTCGAGCAAGAGCTTTCCCAGATCAAGGCTGACTTGTCCGTGGCCGAGGAGCAGGTCGACCGTGAGATCGCCAAAGTACACCGCAGCTATCGCCGGGACATTGTCTTGCGCACACAACTCCACCCCGACGTGCGCAGGCGGATCAAGGACCTGTTCGAGTAGCGACCGCTCTGAGCGTTTTGGCGTCGTAGAGCCACGCTATGCATGTTCCTGCGACGCCAAAACCGGATTCTTCTAGCCCTTGACGACTCCGAGGGGGCGCAGGCGCGCCACCGGGTTGGCGAGGCCGGCCCGGGCACAGGCATCGACGACCTCATCGACGTCTTTGTATGCGTAAGGCGCTTCTTCCGAAAGGAGCTGCACTGATCCGGGTCGCACGGAGATCCCATCCGCTTCCAGGCCGCGGCGCACCTCGCTGCCCGTTTCGAGTTGCTTGGCCTTTTTGCGACTCATCAACCGCCCTGCACCGTGGGCGGCGGTCGCAAAGGCCGGATTCCCCTCCGCCCCGACCAGCACCCAGGAAGCCGTGCCCATGCTGCCGGGTATCAAGACCGGTTGACCAACCGGCCGCAGGTCCGCAGGGAGTCCGGGATTGCCGGGTCCGAAGGCGCGGGTAGCGCCCTTG
>JAHEDM010000130.1 GCA_024641205.1 Actinomycetes bacterium | reverse complement strand
AACCCCGGCATCGACGGCTACCAGCGAGCTGGCTACCGCGCACCCTACGTCGTCGTGGAAGTGGACCCCCAGTTGGCTTCCGGGGAAAGCTTCCTGCACGCGGCCGATGGTGTTCAAGATGGGGGATGGGAGAGTCCCGCCGTTGGTGTCGCACAGCACCAGTCGCTCAGCTCCTGCTTCTGTGGCCGCCTGCAGAACTCGCAAGGCGTACTCGGGGTTGGTGCGGAAGCCATCGAAGAAATGCTCGGCGTCGAAGAACACCCGTCGATCATGGTTGCGCAGATACTCGATCGATTCTTCGACCATGCGCACCCCTTCATCGAGGTCGGTCCGGAGAGCCTCGAGCACGTGATAGTCCCACGACTTACCGACGATGCAGATGACCTCGGTTTCGGCGGCAAGCAGCGCCCGCAATTGGGGATCGTCGGCCACGGTGCCGCGCGGCCGTCGGGTCGATCCAAACGCCACCAGCGTGGAGGTTCCGAAGTCCAGTTCTCTCTTGGCCCGATGGAAGAACTCGTCGTCTTTTGGGTTGGCGCCCGGCCACCCGCCCTCGACGTAATCGACCCCCAGCTCGTCGAGCAGGGACGCGATCCTCAGTTTGTCCCCGACCGTAAGCGAGATACCTTCCTGCTGAGAACCATCTCGCAAGGTCGTGTCGTAGATCTCGGTCTTCATGATGCTCTCCCGGGTATGAAAAAACCCTTCGCGAGGCGAAGGGTTGGGCGCACACGGCTGTCCGTGTGCGCTACGCGATAAGGATGGTGGCAGTCGTACTCATACAGGCGGGCAGTATGGCTCAATGCGGTCGGAGAGTCAACGTCGCATAGGGTTGGGTGGGGCGTGGCCCGGCCGAAAAGCCAAAGCGCCTGCCGGATGTTGAACCGCGACCCGCGCCGATCCTCCCGCATACACAGAATCCGCATACACCTTGTTGATTGACATCAATCTTTTGGATGTTCCACTGTGCCTGCCCCCTGCAACGCTCCACGGCAGGGGACCGGCCGATCCGGTGTCGGGTCCTTCGTTGGAGGATCGCCGGTCATTGCGGTACCCTCTCAAAACTATGTGTGTGAACTGCGAGTGGTCGCCGTCCGGTTGCTGAGGGCCGACCCGTGCATGAACGAATCCGCCGGCGGCCGAGGCCCCGGTGTTTTTCTTTGAGGAGACGAAGGTGAGCGATAGAAAGACGGTGTTCTCTGGTATCCAGCCGACGGGTGACATTCATATCGGAAATTACCTGGGGGCGTTGCGAAATTGGGTGAAGCTGCAGGACGGTTTCGACGCTATCTACTGTGTCGTCGACCTCCATGCCATTACGGTTCCATACGATCCGGTGGCGCTCCATCGGAGCCGGTTGGATACTGCCAAACTGTTGTTGGCGGTCGGGGTCGATCCGGGTCGTTCGCTCCTCTACTTCCAGAGTCAAGTTCCCCAGCATGCCGAGCTTTCTTGGATGCTGAGCACCATCACATCGCTGGGCGCGCTCAATCGGATGACTCAGTTCAAAGAGAAGGCCAACAAGGCGGGCGAGAATCTCGGCTTGTTTTCCTATCCGGTGCTCATGGCCGCAGACATCCTGGTCCACAAAGCTCACGCGGTTCCAGTCGGCGACGACCAGACCCAGCACCTGGAACTGGCTCGCGATCTTGCGGAGCGTTTCAATTCGCGGTTCGGAGATGAGTTCCCGGTACCCGAACAGATCACACCGGACGTGGGTGCCAGGATCATGTCGTTGAAGGACCCGACCTCCAAGATGTCGAAATCCGATGACGATGTCAACACCCGGGTTCTCCTGCTGGACGAACCAGATACCATTCGCAGGAGATTCAAGGGCGCCGTGACCGACTCCGAAACCGAGATTCGTTACGATCCGGAGAAGAAGCCTGGGGTCTCGAACCTGCTCGATATCTTGTCGCTTTTTACGGGCCGTTCCGTTGACGCTCTTGCTCAGGACAACCGCTCCACCCAGTACGGTCATTTCAAAGCGACGGTGGCGGAGGCCGTAGTGGAGGGACTCAGCCCGATCCGGACTGCCTTCAAGGCTCTTGATGATGAGGAGGTCAGTCGCATTATGGTCAAGGGAGCTCTCGACGCCCGGATGAGGGCCGAGGGTGAGATGGCCTCAGTTCGTAAGAAGCTCGGCTTTGATGCCCGATTGGGTTCAGAGGGGTAGCCGGTTCCCGTTGTGGCGTTACTTTCACTCGATATGTGTAGGTTTCTCACGCCAGAACGGATGTTGCTAGATCCCTAGGTCGGGGACGAAGAAGAGGACCAGGATCGTGATCAGATTAAACCCACCGTGGATGAAGATGGCCCGGCTGAGCCTGCCCGATTTTTGGGTTACATAGGCCAAGACCAACCCGGCCAGGAAGGTCTGCACCATGGCGATGATGGCGCCGGCCGTTCCGCTGGTCCCAAGGATGTGAAACCCTCCGAAGAGCACGGCCGAGATCACCAGGGCCCGACGGGGCGGCATTCGCTCTTCCAAGTAGCGGAGCAGCAGACCGCGAAAAGTGAGTTCTTCTACGACCGGAGTCACGACGGCGACGGTAAGGACGATCATTATCTGGGTGGGGATGTCAACCACTTGCGTGATCGCCTCCGTCGTCGCCTGGGGCGTTTCGCTGCTTCCGAGAAGCTCCGCTAGAGGCGTCAGAGCGAAGGCAAGGACAAGGAGGAGCAACATCCCCAGGAATAGGAAGGCAGAGTCCTGCGGGCGGATCGAAAGGCCGAAATCGGTGGTGAAGTTGCCGGAACCGCGTCGTTGACTCACCCAGGCGAGTGCCAGCAACATCCCGAAGAACTGGGCAGGCAGGGCCACCCAAAACAGCAACTCGGGTGGGACGTTGGACACCAGATCTTCGAGTGATCCGCCTATTCCAAGGGCGATGCCGATCGCGGTGCCTATCAGCGAAGTGACCAACCCGGCCAACCAGACGAGCAAGAAGTCGCTGAATCGCCACCGGTAGGCAGGCGGTGCGGATAGGGGTGGCAGGTTCACGGGGGAGAAGAGTAGTTCACAGTTTCCAGTTTCCAGTTTCCAGTCCCCGTTTCACGGCGGTCTTCAATCCGGAGCGGGGTTATCCGGACCGGCGACTGGCGACCGGCAACTGATGACTGGCAACCGAAGGTTGCCTGGTACCGTAACGATTCTGAACACCGGCGCGGAGGGTGAGATGGAAATCGATATTGGCATCGGCAAGTCGGGGAGGCAGGCCTATGGCTTCGACGACATCGCCATCGTTCCCAGCCGGCGCACTCGCGACCCCGACGACGTGGATATTTCCTGGCAGATGGATGCCTTCCGTTTCCGGCTTCCCATGCTCGGTTCCGCCATGGATTCAGCAATAAGCCCGGCGACGGCCATCGCCATCGGGAACCTGGGTGGGGTTGGCGTACTCAATCTCGAGGGCCTGTGGACTCGGTACGAGGACCCGGAGCCCTACTTCGAGGAGATAGCAAATCTCTCCTCAGACAAGGCCACCCTGCGCATGCAGGAGATCTATCAGGAGCCGGTCAAAGAGGAGTTGATCGGCCGGCGCATCAAAGAGATCAAGGAGAGCGGGGTGGTGGTTGCCGCCAGCCTGACTCCCCAGCGGGTAGGGGCGTATGCATCTCTGACCGTCGAGGCGGGTCTCGACATCTTGATCATCCAGGGCACGGTTGTTTCAGCCGAGCACGTCTCGTCACAGAGTGAGCCGCTCAATCTGAAAGAATTCATATCCGGTTTTGAGTTGCCCGTGATCGTGGGTGGGTGCGCTTCCTACTCGACAGCTCTGCACCTGATGCGTACCGGGGCGGTCGCAGTTCTGGTCGGTGTTGGACCCGGTGCGGCCTGCACGACCCGGGCTGTGCTGGGGGTGGGAGTGCCCCAGGCGACGGCGATCGCCGACGCGGCCGGGGCGCGCATTCGCTATCTCGATGAAACCGGCCGGTACGTGCACGTTATCGCCGACGGCGGTATGCGTACCGGTGGCGACGTATCGAAAGCCATCGCCTGCGGTGCCGACGCCGTCATGATCGGTTCACCGCTCGCGGCTGCTGCGGAAGCTCCCGGCCGGGGGGCTCATTGGGGCATGGCGACATTCCATCCAACCCTCCCGCGAGGAGCGCGAGTCCAGGTCGGCAATCTCGGCAGCCTCGAGGAAATCCTCGTCGGTCCTGCCCATGAGAACGACGGGCGCAGGAATCTCTTTGGTGGATTGCGCATGTCGATGGCAACGACCGGCTACGCAGATGTCAAAGAGTTCCAGAAGGCCGAAG
Organism: Actinomycetes bacterium; assembly: GCA_024641205.1. GTDB lineage: Bacteria > Actinomycetota > Acidimicrobiia > Spongiisociales > UBA4744 > UBA4744. Next base: position 2,903 of record JAHEDM010000130.1, on the reverse strand, counting down.
TGATGATTGCTCCGGCGTTGCAGACCGAGGGAAAGGCGCTGCAGCGTTCCCAGCGGGTCGGCATGGGGTAGGAGAGCGTGACCACCCGGGACGGTTCCTTTGGACAAGCGTCGACCGGCGACTTCGATCGGGTCCTCGTCGTCGACCTTGGCGCCCAGTACGCCCAGTTGATCGCCCGGCGGGTCCGGGAGGCCCACGTACTCTCCGAGATTGTTCCGCGGGATGTCACCGCCGCCGAGATCACGGCCCGCCGGCCATCCGGGCTGATCCTATCGGGAGGTCCTGCGTCGGTTTACGCCGATGATGCGTATGAGATCGACCCGGACATCTTCGATCTCGATGTCCCGTTGCTGGGGATTTGCTACGGGCACCAATTACTCGCCCATCGGCTCGGTGGCCGGGTTGCTCAAACGGGAAGCGCCGAATACGGCAAAACGGAACTCACCGTTTCGGACGGTTCTGGCCTTTTCGCGGAACTTCCCGACACCCAGGACGTGTGGATGAGCCACGGGGATGCCGTCGTCGAAGCCCCGCCCGGGTTCCGGGTCGTTGCTGCAACTCCCGGGTCACCGGTCGCGGCCATGGAGAACCGTGACTCGCGCCGCTACGGGGTGCAATTCCACCCGGAGGTGGCCCACACGCCGCGCGGAACCGAGATCATCAAACGATTCCTGTTCGACGTCTGTCAGCTCCGGCCGAATTGGACGCATCATTCGATCATCGAACAGTCGGTCGAGGCGATTCGAAGCCAGGTGGGGTCGGAGAAGGTCATGTGTGGATTGTCGGGCGGTGTCGATTCGTCGGTGGCCGCCGCATTGGTGCACCACGCGGTTGGAGATCAGCTCACCTGCGTGTTCATCGACCATGGACTCTTGCGAGCGGGCGAAGCCGAACAGGTCGAAGAGACCTTCCGGCGCACATTTCGCATCAACCTGGTTCACGTCAATGCGCGAGATCGCTTTCTGGCGGCGCTGGCCGGCATCACTGATCCTGAGTCGAAGCGGAAGATCATCGGGGAAACTTTCATCCGCGTGTTCGAGGAAGTCGCGGCCGACCTCACCGACACCAACTTCCTCGTGCAGGGGACTTTGTATCCGGACATCATCGAGTCGGGCACGAAGGATGCGGCCAGGATCAAGAGTCACCACAACGTCGGTGGCCTGCCCGACGACATGCTGTTCGAACTGGTTGAGCCACTTCGGGATCTCTTCAAGGATGAGGTACGGGCGATCGGGAGCGAGCTGGGGCTACCGGAAGAGATCGTATGGCGCCAACCTTTCCCGGGTCCCGGCCTGGCGGTTCGCATCATCGGAGAGGTAACTCGGGAACGGCTCGAGCTCTTGGCGGCGGCCGACACCATTGTCCTGGAAGAAGTTCGCCGGGCGGACCTCTACCGAGAGTTATGGCAGTCCTTTGCAGTACTTCCTGCCGTCAAGACGGTAGGCGTGCAGGGGGATGGGCGCACATATGCATACCCGTTGATAGTCCGGGCGGTGACGAGCGATGATGCCATGACTGCCGACTGGGCCAGGTTGCCGTATGAGGTTTTGGAACGCATCTCCAGCCGGGTGATCAACGAGGTCGCCGGCATCAACCGTGTTGCATACGACGTTTCTTCGAAGCCGCCCGCCACGATCGAGTGGGAATAGTCCTTTCTCTCAAGTCGCCCAGGCAGTCGACCGATATTGCTTCTATTGGCGACCCGTTCAAGTGAGAGAGGTTCAACTTGGAGTTGAGCAACGACGCAGAGCTGCTGGCGATTTTTCGCGAAGAAGTGGCTCAGCGCTCCGCCAACCTGGTGGATGGTTCCACCGTGATGTCGACGGGCAAACTGGACGTCGAGCGGTTCTCGGCTCTGTTCCGAGACGCACACACCATCAAGGGCTCGTCCCGCGTGATGGGGTTCGTCGACATGGGCGAGGCGGCCCGGGTGCTCGAAGCCGCCTGGAGAGACATCTCGGAGGGCGTGCTGGTACCGAGCGCCGAGCTTGGTGAGCTGTTGCGGGCGGTAGCCGCCGAGTTAGTCGGGGCAATGGACGAAGGGACCGATGGCAAGCCGGCCGGTCTGCAGGCTGCCGTCGAAGCTTTGGAGGGTTTTCTCGGAGCCCCGGAGGCTCCTCCCACCCACCCGGCTCAGTCACCACCTCCGGGTGAGCCTGCCCCGCCGGCGCCCATGTCGCCGCCTTCGCCTGCGCCGTCACGTCAGGTTCCGGAGATAGAAAGACCGGAACTCCTCGATCTCGGTGGATTGCTTTCCTCGGTCGAGTCAGGCTTGGTTGGTCCGGCCACCAGGGTCGAGACAACCCGGCTGTACCGGCTGATCAACCGGGCCGCCGAGGTTCGACTCGACGCTGCTGCGCTGGCTGCAGCCGTTCAGGCCTTGCGGTATGCCGTATCCAGCAATCCTCGTGAGGTGGCTTCACTCGCGACTAGCTGGGAATCCGCCGTCGAGAACCTTGACCTGGCGGTCGAGGATCTGCAGATGCGGGCCCTGGAGCTCGTAGCTGCGCCACTTTCGGAGATCACGGCCACGTTCCACCAGTTTGTTCGCTATCTGAGCCGTCGCACCGGGAAGCAAATCCGATTTGAGCTCGCCGGTGACGAAGTCGAGGTTGATCGTCAGATCATCGAGCACCTTCGTGAGCCGCTGCGCCACTTGTTGGTCAACGCTATCGATCATGGAATCGAGATGCCCGACGTGCGGGAAGCAGCAGGCAAGCCGGCAACCGCGACCCTCGCCGTCCGGGCCCAAATCTCCAAGAACAGCTTCGTCATAACGGTTGAAGACGACGGCTGCGGCATCGACTGGAAGGCCGTGGAGGAGTCTGCCTGGGAACGGGGATTGGTGTCGGCCGACGAATCGCCCTCCGAAAGTGAGCTGACCCGGCTTCTCTTCGGGGGAG
>JAHEDM010000129.1 GCA_024641205.1 Actinomycetes bacterium | reverse complement strand
CCGGCAACGCCGGGCCCGGTCTTCATGCGATCCACCCCATCCCAGGCTTCACCTTCGGTCGGTGAATTGCCTCGAAACACGCTCTGCTGGTTGAGAAAACTCCCGGCGATACCGGCCGCTTCCCCGGCCCGCTCACCGCCCCGTCCCGCCGCGGCGAACAACATTCTCCACACGGCAAAACTGATCAGCGCCACCGCCAGCAACCCGCCAAGAATCCAGTAGATCAACATAGGTAATTCATATGGGCCGGCGAGGCTCACGTCTATGGCCCGGTTCAGAACGCGCCGCGGTACGACCCACCGTCGAGTTGGAGGTTCTGACCGGAGATGTAGCCGCTGTGGGCGCTGCACAGGTAGGCGCACGCCCGCCCGAACTCGTCCGGCGTGCCCATCCGACCGGCGGCGATGCTTTCCACCATCTCCTGACGGGCGGCCTCGTAGGTCATGCCGGACGACTCGGCCCGTCGGCGAGCCATGTAGACCTGGCGCTCCGTGTCGATCCGCTCGGGCAGGAGGTTGTTGATGGTGACGTTGTCCGCGGCGACGTCGCGGGAAAGGGCCTTGCAGGCCGCGGTCAGGCCGGCCCGGGCCCCGGCCGAAAGCGCCATAACCGAGAACGGTGATTTCACCATCTGGGAAGTGATGTTGACGATACGGCCAAATTTCCGCCTGCGCATGCCGCCAACCACTCCTTTGATCATCATGATCGGCGCCAGCATGTTGGACTCGACCGCCTTCAGCCAATCCTCGTATTCGAAAGACACCCAATCACCCGGCGGTGGACCCCAGTTGTTGTTGACGAGGATGTCCGGATCCGGACACGCGGCGAGGAGCGTCGTCCGACCCTCGACTGTATTGACATCGGCCGCCACCGCCGTGACCTGCACACCGGTCTGTTCCCGAATTGCTCCGGCGGTCTTGGTGAGATTCTCCTCCCGGAGACCGTTGATGGTGACATTGACGCCTTCCTCGGCCAGGGCCATTGCGCAGGCTCTTCCGAGTCCACGGCTGGAAGCCGTCACCAAAGCGGTCTTCCCCGCAATCCCTAAGTCCATGCTTATCTCCTTCTTTCAGAACACCCGCAGCGCTTGGACCGCGTCACGTTCTCGTCTGGCTAAGGCTGTGAGCACCGCCGCCATCCCATGGCGGCGCCTTGCTACATCAAGGAGCGTTTCGACCGCCACCCTGATCGCCTCCGCTGGGAGCGGACCCTCCGTCACACCGGTCGACAATCTGAGGTCATCGAAGTGCACCGTTATCTCGACCAATCTTGTCTTCAGATACTCGTCCAAGGGAAGAACCCAACCCAAGGCCTCGAGAAGACGACCTTCGGGCTCGGCCGGAAGCCGGTCCCGAAGCCGGTCGAGAGTCGCACGAGTCGAGGAGACAAGCTCTCCATGACCTTGCCGGGCGACCTCAGTGCTCCTCTCACGAATACCCTGGTTGTGGGCGGAGTCGAGATCGGCCGGATCGCCCTCCCGGATGAAATAGCGGGCCGCGTCAACGGGTGTTTCGTCCCGATGAGGGGCGTCGAGATACCACTCAACCTGGAGGATCGATCGGGCCAGATGGCCGGCGAGGTCACCGACCGACATCCGGGCCAGCACGCTGGGTCTTCCCCAGCGGGCATCGGTGGCTGGATCGGCGATGAGGTCGGCGGCTCGGTCGGCGGTCTCAACGTAGAGGTCGCGGATTGAAGGCATTGGCCCACGATACTCAACCAGCCTGCTCAGGTGGAGAAGTCGGGCCAATCGTGCTCGGCAACGGCGGCCTTGAAGGCGTCGCTCAATTCCTCAACGGTCAAACGCTCCGGTACATAGATCGCCCGCACCAGGTGCCAGAGCAGGTAGGGGTGGGCGCCCAAGACATAGAGCTTTTCGAAGTCCCAATCCGCAAACGCTTTCCTTTCGTCGGGCGTCAAGCTCCCGCCGACCGGGTAGGGAGGATCCGGGGAAAGGGCCGCGGCCTCCCAGCTCTCCAGGAAAGCCGTCGTGTCACGTTTGAAAGCCGCAACGGACTCGTCATGGCGGTCGATTTCCACCATGAGCTTGTTGACCATGTACCGGCTCATTCTGCCTCCCAGGCGAAGAACGGCTCATTTCCGAAGCGGCACGGCGTTGCCTCGGCGATGGTGGCAGGCCGGCCTCCGGCCGCGGCCAGACAAGTGAGGAAATTCAGGAACTGAAACGTCAGGTTGCCCGCCCCAACCAGCCGCTCGAAACTGCAAGCCTCGACTGCTTCTTCTCCACGGCCCTCGGCCATCCACTCACAGGCCAGACCGTCAAACTCAGGATCCGGTGAGGTACCGAGAAACTGGCGCGGTCCCCCCAATTCGAAGGCCAGATGCCCCGTTCCGATGATGGCAACCCGGCGCCGCAGAGAAGACTGGAGCAGTGACGTCCGCAGATACGTCCCCAATTCGACGAACCGCCGGGCGGACGGAATCGGTGGCGCATTCGTGTTGGTATAGACGGGGACCACCGGCACGTCGAGCTGCGGGGTCAGATAGAGCAACGGCACCATAAAAGCGTGATCAAGCCACGGCTCGTCCGAAAAGGCAAAGTCGAACCCGGCCGGCAGTTGGTGGTGACCGAGAACAACCCTCGCCACTTCCGGATCACCGGGAACTGTGACAAAGGGCAAACCGAAGGCGCGCTCCTCGTTGGGATGGGTACCTCGCATCTCCTCCGCTTTACCGATCATGAAGGCGGGCATGTTGGAGGTAGCGAGTTGTCGGAAGTGGTCGGATGCCACCAACACGATCACGTCGGGACGGGCGGTGGCCAGCAATTCCCGAAACCGGTCATAGTTGGACGCGACCGATACCAGATCATCGGGGATCGGTTCTCTCAGCAACCGCCACAGAAGCGGAGTGTGCGGCACGCCGGCCGTCAATACGATCTCAGCCATCAGTCTCCAGGGCTCGAGCGGCCCGTGAGAACCGCCATGTCACGCTACCAATCCAACGGGTCGGTCGATACTATCCCCCGAGTCGACGCCAATGCCGAGCGCACCGTGAGGAGTAGCGGCCTATGTCCGAGCTCATAATCCGATCTGTTGAGACCAAAGCGATGCCGCTCCCGCTAGAGACTCCGATCTCGAGCGCCCTCGGCACCTACGACCACGTCGATTGCACCGCCGTATGGCTCCACACCGCCGACGGCCTCACCGGGATCGGGTTCACGATGGGCCTGGGAGGGTCGGCCAGCGCCGCCCTGGTGCCCTACATCACCGAAGAGTTGGCTCCCCTGGCCGTCGGCCAGGATGCGCTGGCCCCCGAGGCGCTCTGGCACAGACTGTGGGGACCCAACAAGGCTCGCATGCGAGCCGGGCTTGGCGTCTGGGCGCTATCGGCCCTGGACATTGCGTGCTGGGATCTGGTCGGCAAAGTGGCCGGGCTCCCCATCCACAGGCTCCTGGGTGGATACCGAACGAAAGTCCCCGTCTACGGAAGCGGAGGCTGGCACAGCCTCTCCGACCGTGAACTTGTAGCCGAAGGATTGAGGTTCGCTGCCCAGGGCATAACCGCATACAAGTACAAGATCGGAACGCCACGCGATCAAGAACGGACGGCCCTGCTCCGCAAGGAGCTGGGCGACGACTTCGTGCTGTTGGCGGACGCCAACCAAAAATTCAACGTGCGCGAGGCGGTCGAATCCTCGTACATGCTGGCCGAGTACGGCGTCGGATGGCTCGAGGAGCCTGTGTACGCAGATTCTCTGGATGACCTCGCCGAGGTGGCCCAACACAGCGCCGTGCCCACTGCGGCGGGAGAGAACGTCTATATGCGGTGGGGTTTCCGGGAAATGTGCGAGCGAAGGGCGGTGAGTTTCCTCCAGCCTGACGTCGCTCGGTGCGGGGGAATCACCGAGTTCCGAAAAGTCGCTCACCTGGCAGACGCTTTCAACCTCTCGCTCAGCAGCCACCTCTGGCATGAGCTGTCGATCAGCCTGGTCGGATCAAGCCCGCGGGGTTACCTCGCCGAGTACGCAGATCTCATTCCCGCCGGGGTCCTCACCCGGCAATTCGATGTGGTCGATGGCTGCATCGAGGTGCCCGACGTCGCCGGTCATGGGCTCGAGTTCACTCCCGAGGCAATCCAACGGTACGCGAACCCGGGTTGACATCCGGCACTGGATCGACTCTCAACGAGCGCCAAAAAGCACCCCCTCCGCAACGCGGCTGCCGAACGCCGGTTAGATTGCTTGAATATCTCGGGCCTGGAGACCAATGCGTATCACCGCGGTAGACACGTTCCCTGTCGCACTTCCGCTCTCAAAACCCATCCAGATGTCGCACGTGACGATTGCGCAGTCGAACAACGTGCTCGTGAAGATCACCACCGACGAAGGAATCGTGGGATGGGGCGAAGGTGTCGAGGCTATGGATGTGACCGGCGAGAACCAGGGGCGGATTCGGGCCGCGCTTGAATACTTCGGCGCCCTGCTCATCGGCGCAGACCCGCTCAAACGAAACGATCTCTGGATCCGCTTGCGCCGGTCGGTGGCCGGGAACACAACCGCCATCGGAGCTATCGACATCGCCCTCCACGACATCGCAGGCAAAGCCTACGGCGTGCCGGTAGCCGAACTCATCGGAGGCGCGGGACGCGCTCGCATTCCCGCCCTGACCTTGATGGGCAGCGGGAATCCCGACCAGGATCTCGCGACGTACGAGGCCAGGTATGCGACCGGTTTCCGATGGTTCAAGGTCAAGCTCGGTATCGGAGCCCCGGATGACGAGGTGAAGACCATCACGGCACTCTCGGCGTCCGCCCCCGACACGGTGATCTGCGGAGACGCAAACGGCGCCTGGTCGGAACAGGAATCCCTCCATTTCCTACGGGCGATCGACGGGCTGCGAGTTCGTTTCATCGAGCAACCGACCCTGAACCGGGACGCCCTGATCCGCCTGTCCACCTCCAGCCCGATTCCCCTCTGCGCAGACGAGAGCGCACGGTCGCTCGAGGATCTCGTGGCCATCGGTCGCACGGCGATTGCCGGAGTGAGCTTAAAGCTGATCAAACATGGAGGAATCACCGGCGTCATGCGCGGAGCAACGCTCTGTGACACACTCGGACTCGCCATCAATCTGGCGGGGAAGATCGCCGAGTCCAGCATCGCAGCCGCGGCCAACGTTCACTGCGCGGCGGCGATGAGCGATGTGGCCTTTGGATGCAGTCCCGCCAATCAGACGCTCGCCGCCGATGTGACCGCCGACCCGCTCGAGGTCGTCGAAGGCTACTACTCGGTACCAACCGGCCCCGGCCTGGGGGTCGAAGTCGATGAGAGCCTCGTCGAGGCCCTTCTGGCCTGAGGAGATTGTCGGTCGGGGCCCGGGTTGCGTGTCACCGCCTGCGTCGTTCATCTTCTGTCCGCCGACCGCATCACAGCATGATCCTGCCCCGGTGCCGCCGATCGAGCCCACGCTCCCCTGTGCACACCCGATCAGTTTTTCGGCAAGAATGGGTTGACCGACGAAAGGATGGCGGGTGGCGACGTACAAAGTGGTGGTGAGCGACCAGGTATTCCCGACCGTGGATCTCGAGCGCTCGATGCTGGCCGAGATCGACGCAGAGCTTTCAGTAGCAACCGGTGACGTTGAGGCCGTGCTGGAGGTGGCGGCCGACGCCGACGCCATTCTCAACACGTACCTCTCCTGGAACGCGGACACCCTCGGCCGTCTCGAGCGCTGCAAGATCATTGCCCGCTACGGCATCGGGGTAGACAACATCGACCTCGAAGCGGCCGCCGCCGCCGGAATAGTCGTGACCAATGTTCCGGACTATTCGGTCCAGGAAGTTGCTGCCCACAGCCTGGCGCTGATGATGGCAACGCTTCGAAAAGTCAATGTTGGAGACGCCGTGATCCGGTCGGGCGGCTGGAAGATCGACGCACTACGCCCAATTCACCGGCTGAGCACCTTGACGGTTGGGTTGCTGGGCTACGGGCGGATCGCGCGCCGATTCGCCGAGGCGGTCAAAGCCTTGGAGATGGATCTCGTGGTCTACGATCCCTACGTCGAGCCGGGGCCGGGCATTCCACGGCTCGTCGATCTCGACGAGTTGCTGGCAGTCTCCGATGTCGTTTCGGTAAACGCTCCGGCGACCCCGGAGACTCGCGGCATCATCAATGCCACCACCCTCTCCAAAATGAAGCCATCTGCGATCCTCCTCAACACATCACGCGGGCCGCTGGTGGTACTCGATGACCTCCTGGCAGCGCTCCAGGCGGGGACGATCGCCGGAGCAGCACTCGATGTGTTCGAGCAGGAACCACTCGATGCTTCCCGTATCGAGGGGGTTCCCAACCTCCTGGTCACCCCCCACATGGCGTATTACTCGGAAGAGGCACTTCAGGAGTCTCAGCGCAAAGCAGCGACCCAGGTCATCAAGGTGCTCACCGGCAGAGACCCGGACTACCGGGTGAATTAGTGGGGACGGCGCCGGGAGTGGCGAGGGCTCGCTGCATGATCGCAGCGTGTTCGGAGGCGACGGCGGTCACGACTATCGTGGCGCCGGTAAACCGCGCCCGGCAGTTGCACCTCTGAGGAAGCCTATGAAGAACCACGAGGGACGACGTCCGGCTTTCGTGATCGATGCGGTTCGCACCCCGATCGGCCGCTACGCCGGAGCTCTGGCTGCGGTGCGACCGGATGATCTCCTGGCCATGACCCTCCGGGAGATCCTCGCCCGCAACCACGTCGACACGGCCGATGTCGACGAGGTAGCGGCCGGGTGTGCCGGACAGGCAGGCGAAGACAACCGCAACGTCGCCCGTATGGCACTGCTGCTGGCCGGGTACCCGGTCACCGTTCCCGGCATCACCCACAACCGCCTCTGCGCGTCTGGACTCTCCGCGGTGGTCCACGGATTCCGGGCGATCGCTCTCGGAGAAGCCGAGGTGGTAGTGGCGGGAGGAGTGGAATCCATGACCCGCGCCCCGTATGTTCTGGCCAAGGGCGACCGGGCCTTCGCCGGTGGGCCACCCGAAATCCACGACTCCTCGCTTGGATGGCGGTTCGTTAACCCGCGGATGGCGGCCATGCATCCCCCGCTGGCGATGGGCGAAACCGCTGAGAACCTGGCCGAGCAATACGGGATCTCCCGAGAGGACCAGGATCGGTTCGCGCTCCGCTCCCACCAGCTGGCCCTGGCCGCCTGGAACGAGGGGCGCTACCAGGATCATGTGCTGACCGT
>JAHEDM010000128.1 GCA_024641205.1 Actinomycetes bacterium | reverse complement strand
CTCGCGATTGCTGAGCCGGTTCCACATGCACCAGCATCCGCCGTAGGCACCACGCGGACCAAAAAGCCGTTCCAGATCCGGCCAGCGGTCGGGGGTCAGGGGTTGAATGTCCAGCTTCATGCAGCGATGCTACGCAACGGCTCACCGGCTGCGCGGCGCGATAGTCTCGCGATAGCGACGAAAGAAGGGTCTATGACCCGCCTGGGCGTCACGTTCTTGGCAGCTTGTCTCGCGGCGAGTGCCTGCAGCACAGATACCGCCACCACGACCCAATCGCTTCCCACCACTCCGGGAGGAACCATGCAGATCACCAGCTCGGCCTTCGATGACAACACCCCCATACCCGACCGCTACACCTGCCAAGGCGACGACATCAACCCACCGCTCGACATCACCGGGGTTCCCGAAGGCACGGAAAGCCTGGTGCTCATGGTCGACGACCCTGATGCCCCAGATCCGGCCGCGCCCAAGGTCGTGTGGGAGCACTGGATCATATGGAACATCGCCCCCGCCACGTCGGCCATCGCCGCCGGGACCGTCCCGGCGGGAGCCGTCCAGGGAACCAACAGCTGGGGTCGCACCGACTACGGCGGACCTTGTCCGCCGATCGGGACCCACCGATACTTCTTCAAGCTCTACGCGCTCGACACCACCCTGGCGCTGGGTACCACCTCCATCAAGGCGGATGTCGAAACAGCCATGCAGGGGCATGTCCTGGCTGAGGCGCAGTTGCTCGGCCTCTACGGCGGTTGATACTACGTTCGAAGATCGAGTAAACCTTCTGCCCTCCCGACACGAGTAGCTACTGAGAGTGATAGATGACCACTCTGTGTGGTTGCCCATCAGGAGGAACAGATGAAACATCGTCCGATCGTCATCCTGGCCGTCAGCTTCGCTGTGGTCCTGGCCGCCGGAGTTGCCCTGGCTCAAGTGGGGACCTTTGCTCCCAGCTTCACCGAACTCGTCGAGGGTTCGGACTCCGTCGCCTTGGACGTGCCGCCCCTACCGCAGGCACAAGATCCGGAGGCTCCCGACCTCACCGAGGCCGCCTCGGGGAAGGTGGATCTCAAGGAAGATCCGCCGGTCAAGGAAGAGCCGAAGAAGAAGGTTCTGGACCAACCCGAGAAGTCGGCCGAAGAGGCAAAAGAAGAACCTGCGGATGAACCGGCCGACACGACTCCTCCCCGGCTCACCATCACCAGTCCCACGAACGGCGCCCATTTCGGCGAGAAGACTCTCAAGTACACGGGTATGACGGAGCCCGGCGCCCGGGTCTTTGCAGGCGAGTGGGAAGCCGATGTCTTCGAGAGTGGGGAATGGCACATCGTTCTGGTCCTCAGTGCAGGCAAGAACGTCACCACCTTCACGGCCAAGGACCCGGCAGGCAACCGGACTAAGGCAACCGTCACAGCCTATCTGGATGTTTCCGGGAAGGAATTCACCGCTCAGCAGAAGTATGGAACCAATTCCGATCCGTGGGAGAAGTTCACCGGAATGGCCGCCCCCGGCACCGTCATCGAACTCATCTCGATGCACGGCAAGGCGAAGATGGTCACTGAAGGGCCCGAGTGGTACCTGAAAATCCACTTCGAGGGACTCTCGGAAGCCACCAGCTTCCCGATCGTGCTCGAGACGTCAACCGGTCGGCGGATGGAGTTCACGTTCACCTATCAGCCGAAAGCCGTTGAATTCTCAGCGCAACAGAAGTATGTGACCAACGTTGAGCCGTGGGAGAAGTTCACCGGCACCGCCGTGCCGGGAACCGTCATCGAACTGGGATCCGCGTACGGTAACGCTCGCCTGGTGACTGAGGGCTACGAGTGGTATATGAAGCTCCACTTCGAAGGCCTGACGGGGCCGGCCAGCTTCCCGATCGTGTTGCACACGTCGACGGGCAAGGAGATGAACTTCACGTTCACCTACGATCCCAAGCCGATCGAGTTCAGCGCAACCCAGAAGTACGAGTCGTGCAGCGGCCCTGAACCGTACAACAAGTACTACGGGACGGCGACGCCGGGCACCACCATCGCCGTGGCGTCGGACCACGGATCCGCCAGCACGGTGGCCGCGTCGAATGGCGAGTGGCTGGTCCAGGTGTTCTTCACCGGCACTACCGACGGCGAGCCTTTCGTTGTGACGGTGAATGACTCGGAAGGTCACGAGAAGACCTTCTCCTTTGTCACCTACGAGAGTGGCAGCACATAGACGTACCCTCCACGGCGAGCAGGGACCGCGGCCCAGGCCGCGGTCCTCTCGCGTCGCGTTGATCTCGTTCGCCTAGAGCACCAACTCGGCGAGGGTGCGCACGGTTGCAATGTCCATAGTGGAAATCAGCAAGGTGGTCACCCCGGACTCCTGCCAAGTTTCGAGGCGATCCCGGATCGCCTCTCTCGACCCAACCAGGTTGGTTTCGTCGACCAGCTCGTCCGGCACGCGGTGAATAGCCTCTTCCTTCCTTCCGGCCAGGTAGAGATCTTGTATTTCCGTCGCCGCCTGCTCATAGCCGTACCGGCAGGCAAGATCGAAGTAGAAATTCTTCCCTCGGGCCCCCATCCCGCCGATGTAGAGCGCCATGAAGGGCTTGACCATGTTGCGTCCGACTTCGAGGTCGTCGGTGACGACCGCTGATACCGAAGGAGCGATGTCGAACCGTTTCGCCTTGAGGGGGTCTCCGGATCGGGCAAACCCGGCTGCCAGGTGCTCATCGAAGATGGCCTGCGATTTGATCGGCGAGTAAAAAACCGGCAGCCATCCGTCGGCCAGCTCGGCGGTGAGTTGAACGTTCTTGGGACCAATGGAAGCTAGGTAGATCGGCAAATCCGGATTGTCAGGATGGAGTATCAGCTTCAGGGGTTTGCCGAGTCTCGTGGCCCCCGGACCGCGATAGGGGATCTGGTAGTGCTCGCCGTCGTGAACCAGGGGACCCTCCCGGCGTAGGGCGGCCCGGACGATCGAGACGTACTCGCGGGTCTTGCCAAGCGGCTTCCCGTAGGGAACCCCGTGCCAACCTTCGACGACCTGCGGCCCAGACAAACCCAACCCGAGTAGGAACCGGCCGCCGGATAGTTCATCGAGGGTGGCGGCAGTCATCGCCGTCATTGCAGGCGTTCGAGCAGGCATCTGCATGATGCCCGACCCGAGCATGATGCGTTCGGTGCGGGCCCCGAACCAGGCCAGTACAGAAACGACATCCGATCCGTAGGCTTCGGCCGCCCACACCGAGTGGTAGCCCAACCGATCGGCCTCTTCGACGAGATCGGTGTTCCCGCGCAGCCCGGCTCCCCAATATCCGACATTCAGACCCAACCGCATCCGCACCTCCTTCCCTGAACTTATCAGCCCCGGACTGCACTAGCTTGGAGTCTTCATGAAGCGATCGATCCTCACTACTGCTGCGCTCGGAGGTAGCGCCCTCCTTGGACTGGCCGGGGAGGTTCTCTACACGGGCTTTCGAGACCTGCCGAGGTTGGAGGGCGACGACCCTTCGGGAACTTTCGGCACTCCCAACCTGCCCCCGCTTCGCATCGCCGTGCTCGGAGACTCGAGTTGCACGGGACCCGGCCTCGACGATCCGGACGATATCTGGGTGCGGAGAATCGGGGCGCATTTCGGCGGAAAATTCCATACCGTCATCGACAGCGTCGCCGTCGGAGGGTCGCGGGCGTCCGACGTGCTCCGCGATCAGGTCCCGATGATTGTGTCGACCGCTCCCGATGTGGCGCTGGTTTCGGTCGGAAGCAACGACATGCTGTACGGAGTCCCCCTCAGGTCATTTGAACGTAACCTCGAATCGATCGTAGCGAGGCTGCTCAGTTGCACACCGGCAGTCCTGCTGACCGGCGTCGGAGACTTGGGCACGATTCCGCGTTTGCCGTTCGCGCTCACCCGGATCATGCGATGGCGGAGCACCCGGGCTGAGGCGGTCCACACCTCCGTGGCTTCTCGTCACGCCGGGGCAACCAAGATGCCCACCCGGCAGCTTTGCGGCGACGCTTTCGATGACCCGAGTATCTATTGCGCCGATCTGCTCCACGTCAACGGAGAGGGCCACCGGCTGTGGGCTGAAGCGGCCATCCCCTGGATCGAAGCGGCTCTTCCAAGCTGAATCAGCCGGTCATCATCATGCGCTCGCTCGGGGCGGCCCGTACACTTCCCGGATGTCCACACGCCGAAGCACCACCATTGCCTTCTTTTCAGGCGTGGCGGTGGCCAATACCGGGTTCATCGCGGCCATCACCGTTACCGGGCTGGTGGCGGAGCAGATCACCGGTTCGGCCCGCCTGAGCGGCCTGCCGGGAGCGATCGGCACATTTGGGACTGCGCTGGGCGCAACCGTCATATCGACGCTGATCGCTCGTTCTGGGAACCGGGTGGGCCTCAGTGTTGGATATGTAACGGCCGCGATCGGCGCGGGCTTGGCGTTAACGGCCACCGTGGTGGCTTCCTTTCCGCTGCTGCTGGCCGGCATGCTCGTGCTGGGGATCGGGCACAGCGCCACCCAACTCAGCCGCTACGCGGCGGCCAACCTCTTCGAACCCCACCACCGAGCCCGGGCGGTTGGCATCATCGTGTGGGCAGGCACCATCGGATCGGTAGTTGGCCCCAGCCTCTTGAAGCCTTCGGGTCGCGTCGCCGACGCGGCCCGGCTACCCGAGCTGTCGGGTGCGTACGGAGTAGCCGGGATGTTCTTCATCGTGGCCGCCCTCCTCTACGTTGTGTTTCTGGGAGGCGGTTCGGCCACCGAACGACCGGCCACCGCGGTCCGGAAAGCTGCACAGGTCTCTATGCGCGATCTGGTCCGGCTTCCAGAGGTTCAGGTGGCGTTGAGCGCCATGATCATCGGCCAACTGGTGATGGTGCTGATCATGGCGATGACCCCACTCCATATCCGCCATATCGGGCTCGGTCTCGGCGCGGTCGGTTTTGTGATCAGCGCTCACACGCTGGGGATGTTCGCCCTGTCACCGGTGACCGGCTGGCTCACCGACCGGCTCGGATCGGTCCGGGTGATCGTGGCCGGGGTCGGGCTCCTGGCCGGATCTGCCGTACTGGCAGCTGCCGCTCCGGCGGATGGCCGGACCCAGTTGGCCGTCGCCCTCTTCCTCCTCGGGCTCGGCTGGAACTTCGGTTTTGTGGCCGGGAGTTCCTTGCTCACCCGCAGTGTTCCCGGACACGCCCGTACCCTCCTGCAGGGCCGAGCCGATTCCATGGTGTGGATGGCAGCTGCTCTCGCCAGCCTGGCCAGCGGCTTCGTCCTCGATGCCGCCGGGTACCCCACTCTGACCATCGCCGGAGGCCTGATTGCCTTGATACCCGTGGCGGTCATCCTCCGACGCCCTTTGACGGCCGCGCCGGATACCGTCTAGACCTAAGGTGCGATGGGATTGCCCCAAAAGGCTTTCAGACCGTCCGCGATCTTTGCGCCCGCCTCGTTGACCCAACTGCCATCCGGCGCCTGCGGCGCCAACAGCACGAAGGCCATCACGGCGAGGAGTGCCAAAACCGCTACGAGAAAGGCTTTTCGAATCACGGGCTCAAGGGTATCGCAGGTGCCCTGTCTCAGAATGCCCCCGACTCGACCGCCATGGCCAGCTGTGACGACAGATCTCCGTTGGGACGGACGTCGACGCCTGCAAGGCCAAGCCAGGATGCCATCAGTTCGAGTTCATCGGCCAGCGGTCCCGAGACCTCCTGGGCGGCAAAGCCTGGTTCGAGGTGGGCGGCCTGGACCAACAGAACCCCGACCCGGCGGTCGGCCTTGAGGTCAACCCTGGCAACCAGATCCTCACCTAACAGGAACGGCAAAACGTAATAGCCGTATCGCCGTTTCGGCTGCGGTACATAGATCTCAATCCGATAGTGGAACCCGAACAACCGTTCCGTACGGTCCCGTTCCCATATCAACGAATCGAAAGGCGAAAGCAACGCCCGGGCGTTGACCCGGCGCGGCATACGGGCGTCCGGATGGAGAAAACCCGGCTCCTGCCAACCGTCAACCTCTACTTGAAGAAGAGCCCTCGAGGACACCAAGCGCTCCGCCTGCGGACGCACGTCCTTGGTTCGCATGCGGAAGTAATCGGCCAGGTCCTTCATGGTCCCGATACCGAGGGCCCGAGCGGCGATCAACGTGCGCTCTCGCACCGATGTCTCCCAATCTATAGCCGGACCCTCGAGAGCGGCCGTGGGATAGACCCGCTCGGCGAGGTCGTAGACCTTGGCAAAGGACGGCGGACGGTGCGAAATCGCCAATTTGCCCTTGACATAGAGCCAGTCCAGAGCGGTCGAGCCTTTCCCCATCCCCCACCACGGGCCGGTTCGGCGGCCCGGATCATCGAGATCGGCGCCGGTCAACGGGCCCCGTTCGGCCACTTCCTCGTAGATCTTGTCGATGTAGCCCGGATGGTCGTCCATGACCTCCCGAACCCGTCCCCAGGACTGGATCGCCTCCATCCGGGGCCGGAGCAGACGAAGAATGTCGCCGGTGCTGTAGGAGGCCGCATGGAACAAGTATTCGAACAACTCCCGCCTGCCGTGGGTGGCTTCATCGAGAAGCCTGCGGGGATAGGGTCCGAGCCGAGCGAACACCGGCAGATAGTGAGCTCGTTCGAGCACATTGACCGAGTCAAGCTGCAGGATGGCGACCCGGTCGATGACGCGCCGCAGGTGTCTGATGTCGATGCGGCCGGACGGCCGCGGTTCGGCAAACCCCTGTGCCGCCAGGGCGATGCGACGAGCCTGCCCCGCCTTGAGTGTGCGCATGGTATTTCCAGGTTGGGAACGCGGCATTCTAAGCGTCGGGTCCCCTGTTGCGCACTATGGCGTGTCCGGTCGGGGTGCGGGCAGGTGGTTGTACAGCGGGTGTGAGGTTGAGGATGTGTTTGGAGAGGTGGAGGGGGACGGCGGGTGGTTGAGGGGTGAAGGGGTGGCCGTCGGGTCGGTGCCAGGTGATCTTGCCCTCGGGGTGGCCGTGGATGGTCCATCCGTGTTCGTGGATGAGGCGGTGATGAAATCTCGTATATCTTTCCTCCGACCTTGCTAGGTCGAAAGACGTCGACGGAGGAAAGATAAACGACCACATAACGTGATGAGGTTGTTGAGGTTGGTGGGGCCGCCGTCGGCCCAGTGAACGATGTGGTGGGTTTGGGTCCAGCGGGTCCGCCGGCAGAGCGGGAACCGGCAACCCTGGTCACGGAACCGGACCAGGCGTGCCAGCCAGGGTGGGATGGTGCGGGTGGTGCGTCCCACCCCGATGGTCCCGTGGTTTGGGTCGGTGATGGCCAACTGG
>JAHEDM010000127.1 GCA_024641205.1 Actinomycetes bacterium | reverse complement strand
CGCAGGAACGACCCGGGCACTTGCCGCTCGCCTGAAACCCGGCGGGCGGCTGGCGATTGGAGATTTGCGTTTGCGCAACACCGCCGATCGCCTGCGACTCCAGGAAGCCGGGGCGCCCGAGGCAGCAACGGCGACGAAGGAGGAACAGCTGGCCATCCTGAGCGGCCTCGAGCTCGAGGCGATCTCGGAGATCGTGGCGCCCGACGAAGCCTGGGAGGAATATCACCAAACGGTCATCGCTTCAGCCGACGCCTACGCCCGCCGGCATCCCGACGCGGACTATCGCCGCCTGGCTGCTTCCTGGATGGAGGATTTCCAGCGCGACCGTAAGCATCTGAGCTGGTCTGTGTGGGTGGCGCGCAAGAGTATCTAGTACCTGGTAAGAGCTAGCTACCAGCTACATCGGACGCAGCCTCACGGGTCCCCGCTCCTGTTTTCCGCGTCATCGACAGGAACGCCGCCCCGATCGGTACCAGGTAGGCCAGATAGCCGACCGCCATCAACAGCGAAGGATCCGGTCGCCAGCCGAAGAGCGACTTGGCAAACTGACCGACCAGGGTGGTGTCAGGATCGAGAATGCTCAGATTCCATAGCGGGTCGACAACCGTCGGGAGCAGGCCAACGCTCTGGAATTCGTGAATGCCTTTCGCGATGAGACCGGCGGCGAACAAGATAATGAGCACTCCGGTAACCCGGAAGAAGACGCGGACATCGATCCGCGTGCCACCCCGGTAGATCAAATACCCGATGCCGATGGCAACCATCAACCCAAGCAATCCGCCCAACAATTGGAGCCCGTCCGCTTCGGTGCCGATTGTGGTGGAAATCAGGAACAACGCCGTTTCCAGCCCTTCGCGCAACACCGCAACAAAGGCGAGGGCCGCCAGCGCTCCTCCCCCACCGGAAGCAATAGCGGTGTCGACCTCACCCTCCAGCCGCCCCCGGATATGACGGGCCTGCGAGCCCATCCAGAAAACCATCCAGGTCAAGAGCCCGGCTGCGAGCCACGCTACGACCCCTTCGGCCATTTCCTCCGCCCGGGGACCGAGCGAACCGATCGTTGAGAAGATCACGATGCCGGCGATGCCAGAAAGAACCACTGCAGAAACGGTCCCAACCCACACCCAATGCGATCCCCGGCGGTTGCCAAGTCGATGCACGTATGCCAACAGGATGCCGACAATCAGGGCAGCCTCAACACCTTCTCGCAACACCACCAAGAACGCAGCCATGACCTCACCAGGGGAAACAGGTGACCGCAGGTTATTAGCACTACCGAGATAGGACAAATAGCACCTGGTCGGTGCGCCATGGGAGGCGGACTGCGGTCCGTTGATGGCTTTTCAGTTTCATTCGATGGCGTCTCTGGCCCGCGTCCGGTAATCTCTCGCGCTCCGAAACGAGGCAACCTGCGGTTTGCCACATACTGTTTGTCTCCAAGTGAACCGGATTGACCGCCCAGGGCAGACTCGGTTGAAAGAAAGGACGCTATGCGTCCGACCGAACAAGAGATGCGAAAGGGGCTGTACGACCCCAGCCAGGACCACGACTCGTGTGGCATCGGCTTCGTGGCGGACATCCGCGGACGAAAGAGTCACCAGATCATCGAGCAGGGCCAGACGGTTCTCACCAACCTCACCCATCGCGGGGCTGTTGGAGCCGACCCTCTGGCAGGTGACGGGGCGGGCATGCTCATGCAGATCCCTGATGCTTTCTTTCGTGCCGAAGCCGAGCTACTCGGTTTCCGCCTCCCCCCCGCCGGACAGTACGGGGTCGGCATGGTCTTCCTCCCCACTGATCGCCTCGGCCGGATCGTCTGCGAGAACGCCATCGCCGAATACGTCGTCCGGGAGGGACTCGTGCTGCTTGGCTGGCGGGATGTGCCCGTGGACTCCAGCTGTCTGGGCGAGAGCGTAAAACCACTCGAACCTCTCATCCGCCAGGTCTTCATCGGTTGGGGTGACCAGACCACAAACGCGGACGAGTTCGAGCGCAAATTGTTCGTGGTCCGCAAGCAAGCCCACAACATGATCAAACATCGCGTCCCTCTGGTCATCGAGGGTGGCTTCTATTACGTCCCCTCCATGTCGGGACGGACCATCACCTACAAGGGCATGATGCTGGCCGAGAACCTCTCCGTGTACTACCGCGATCTGGACGATCCCAGAGTCGAATCAGCTATGGCACTCATCCATCAGCGATTCTCCACCAACACCTTCCCGAGCTGGCGACTCGCACAACCCTTCCGCTACCTCTGCCATAACGGTGAGATCAACACCCTGCGGGGCAACGTCAACTGGATGGCGGCAAGACGCAACAACATGTCGTCGGACATCATCGGCGACGACCTCGAGAAACTCTGGCCACTCATCGGCGACGGCGCTTCGGATTCGGCCACGTTTGACAACGCCCTCGAGTTGCTGCTGGCAGGCGGATACTCACTCGGACACGCCATGATGTTGATGATCCCCGAGGCCTGGACAGACAATCCGCTGATGGACCAGGACCGGCGCGCCTTCTACGAGTACCACACCGCCGTCATGGAGCCATGGGACGGGCCCGCTGCGGTTGCTTTCAGCGACGGGCGCCAGATCGGCGCCACCCTCGACCGCAACGGACTTCGCCCGGCTCGCTACCTCATCACCGACGATGACCTCGTCGTCATGGCCTCAGAGATCGGCGTTCTCGACATACCCGAGGAGAAGATTGTCAAGAAGTGGCGTCTGCAGCCGGGCAAGATGCTTTTGATCGACCTCGAACAGGGCCGCATCATCAGCGATGACGAGCTCAAGGCCGATCTGGCTTCGGCCAAGCCATATCAACAGTGGCTGGACGAGACTCAGATCCAGCTCAGAGAGCTGCCACCCGAAGTGGCCTCAATGGCTCCCGATCCGCAGACCCTCCTCGATGCACAACAGGCATTCGGATACACAAGGGAGGACATTGAGCTCTTCATCAAGCCGATGGCTACAACGGGACAGGATCCCATCGGATCGATGGGAAGGGACATCCCGCCTGCGGTGCTCTCAGATCGCCCCAAGATGCTCTACGACTACTTCAAACAGAACTTCGCCCAGGTAACCAATCCTCCTATCGATCCCATACGCGAAGAGCTGGTCATGTCCCTGGTCTCACTCATCGGGCCCCGTCCGAATCTTCTCGATCTGAACACAGCAGGGACGCACAAAAGGCTCGAGGTGGACCATCCCATACTCACCAACGTCGGTCTGGAAAGGGTGCGCCGCATCGAGAACCACGTCGACCATGCCTTCCGTACCAGGCGCCTCAGCATCTGCTACCCGGTAGAGGAGGGAGCCGCGGGCATGCGACCCGCCCTTGATCGAATTTGCGCCCGGGCTACAGAAGGTGTGCGAGCCGGATACAACATATTGATCTTGTCGGACCGCTGCGTCGATGCCCAGCAAGTGGGGATCCCCGCTCTCCTGGCAACCGCCGCGGTCCACCACCACCTCATTCGTGAGGGACTCAGAACAGAAGTGGGATTGGTGGTTGAGACGGGTGAGGCTCGGCAGGTTCACGACTTCTGTCTGCTGGGAGGTTACGGAGCAGAGGCGATCAACCCCTATCTCGCCATGGACACGATCACCGCCCTGTCCGACGAGTTCCCCGACGTGCGCCACGAGGACGCGCAGAACCACTACGTCGATGCCATCAAAAAGGGCATCAAGAAGGTCATGTCCAAGATGGGAATCTCGACCTTCCAGTCGTATTGCGGCGCCCAGATCTTCGACGCCATCGGATTGTCGCAAGCATTCATCGATCAGTACTTCACGGGCACGCACACCGCAGTCGAAGGTATCGGTCTCGAGGAGATCGCAGAAGAAACCGTTCGAAGACATCGAAGCGCCTATGGGGACACACACGTCTACCGCGACGCCCTCGACATCGGCGGAGAGTTGGCGTTCCGCTTGCGCGGCGAGGAACACGTCTGGACACCCGAGACGATTTCTACGTTGCAGCACGCGGTGCGGGAGGGTGATTTTGAGAAGTTCCAGAGATACTCGAGCGTCGTCGACGACCAGACGTCGAAACTGAAGAGTCTGCGAGGCCTCTTCGAACTCCGATTCGCGGACGAGCCCCTTCCCATCGATGAGATCGAACCGGCAAAGGAGATCGTGAAGCGGTTCGCCACAGGCGCCATGTCGTTTGGATCAATCTCCTGGGAAGCGCATACGAACCTCGCCATTGCCATGAATCGGCTCGGGGGAAAGTCAAACACCGGCGAAGGCGGCGAGGAATCCACCCGATATGAGCCGTTGCCGAACGGGGATTCGATGCGGTCGGCCGTCAAGCAGGTTGCCTCCGGGCGCTTTGGGGTTACCACCGAATACCTGGTCAACGCAGACGACATCCAGATCAAGATGGCCCAGGGCGCCAAACCCGGCGAAGGCGGCCAGTTGCCCGGTCACAAGGTCGACGCGTGGATCGCCCGCGTCCGCCATTCAACACCCGGTGTCGGCCTCATCTCTCCTCCACCGCACCACGACATCTACTCGATCGAAGACCTCAAACAACTCATCTACGACCTGAAGAATGTCAACCCCTATGCCCGTATCAGCGTCAAGCTGGTTTCCGAAATCGGAGTCGGGACCATTGCGGCAGGCGTTGCCAAGGCGCACGCCGACCATGTTCTGATCTCCGGCAACGAAGGAGGCACGGGAGCTAGCCCGTTGACGTCGATCATGCAGGCCGGCTCGCACTGGGAGATCGGACTGGCCGAGACGCATCAGACGCTCGTTGCCAACGGCTTGCGGGGACGCATCGCCGTTCAGGCCGATGGTGGCATGCGCACCGGGCGCGACGTCGTGATAGCCGCCCTCCTCGGAGCAGACGAAGTGGACTTCGCCACGGCGGCCCTCATCTCAGAAGGTTGCATCATGATGCGCAAGTGCCACCTCAATACCTGCCCGGTTGGGGTCGCCACCCAGGACCCTGAACTCAGGAAACTCTTTCCCGGCAAGCCCGAGCATGTGGTCAATTTCTTCATGTTTGTCGCCGAGGAAACCCGCCTGCTGATGGCCCGGCTCGGGTTTCGATCCTACGGGGAGATGATCGGCCAGAGCGACCGGATCGACATGAGGCAGGCTATCTCTCATTGGAAAGCCCGCGGACTCGACTTCTCCCGAATACTGCACAAACCGCTTGCAGAACCCGGCGTTGCCATACGCAATACGGAGACCCAGAATCACGAACTCGACAAGGCCCTCGACCGCAAGCTCACCGACCAGGCGCAGCCGGCCCTCGACCACGGTGAGTCGGTTCTCATCGAAACGAAGGTCTACAACTCCAATCGGTCGGTGGGAGCCATGCTCTCAGGTGAGATCGCCAGGAGATACGGTCACGCCGGCCTGGCCACCGACACCATCCGCATCAAGATGCAGGGAACCGCGGGCCAGAGCTTTGGCGCCTGGTTGGCGCACGGGGTGACCCTGGAACTCGAGGGCGATGCAAACGACTACGTCGGCAAGGGCCTCTCCGGCGGGCGGATCATCATTGTCGCTCCCCCCTACGGCCCCATCGTGCCGTACGAAAATGTCATCATCGGGAACACAGTCCTTTACGGCGCCATCTCCGGTGAGTGCTATTTCAACGGCGGCGCAGGCGAACGCTTCGCCGTCCGCAACTCGGGAGCACTCGCGGTGGTGGAGCGCGTAGGCGATCACGGCTGTGAGTACATGACCGGAGGTTGCGTCGTCGTCGTGGGACAGACCGGCCTCAACTTCGCCGCCGGGATGAGCGGCGGCGTCGCCTACGTAATAGATGAAGACGGGCTGTTTCGTCAAAGATGCAACCTGACGATGGTCAATCTCGAGGCGATTGACCCGGACGAAGGCTCACCGCCCGGCGCCGATCCGGATCCGGGCGCTGCCGAACTGATGGCCGAACCGCTCCGTTTCGACGCCTGGCGATTGCGCACTCTGATTGAACGCCACGCCCGGCTGGCCGACAGTTCACGGGCCCGTCACATTCTCGAGAACTTCGATGAGTACCTCCCGAGATTCATAAAGGTCATGCCGACCGATTACCGGCGAGCGCTCGAAGAGCAACAGCACCAGGCCGTTGGGCCCGCCTGATGGGATCGCCTACGGGATTCCGGGACTTCGAGCGACGCGACCGCACCTATCTTCCGGTCGAAGAACGATTGGAGAACTACCACGAGTTCGTCCTGCCATTAGGAAGAGAAGAAGTTGCCAGGCAAGGCTCTCGCTGTATGGATTGCGGCGTCCCCTATTGCCACGCGGGATGTCCTGTGGACAACATCATCCCCGATTGGAACGAACTCGTTGCCAAAGACAAGTGGCGAGAGGCAAGCGAGATCCTCCATTCCACAAACAATTTCCCGGAGTTCACAGGCCGGGTTTGCCCGGCACCCTGTGAAGAGGCCTGCACCTTGAATCTCACCGACGCTCCCGTCACGATCAAGACGATCGAGCACACGATCATCGAGCGGGCCTGGAAAGAACGCTGGATCCAGCCTCAGATTCCCGCCCGCCGAACGGGGCGAGCAGTGGCGATCGTCGGCTCCGGCCCGGCCGGTCTGGCCTGTGCACAACAATTGGCGCGGGCCGGTCATCAGGTCACCGTGTACGAAAAGAACGCCAAGATCGGGGGTTTGCTTCGCTACGGGATCCCCGACTTCAAACTCTCGAAGTCGGTAGTCAACCGCCGGATGTCGCAGATGCAGGCTGAAGGCGTCGACTTCCGGGTAAACAGCAACGTCGGCTCAGATATCCCCGTCGAGAGGCTGGTCGAAAGCTACGACGCGATCGTCCTAGCTGCTGGAAGCGAACAGCCCCGGGATCTCGTGGTAGCGGGGCGAGAACTCGACGGCATCCATTTCGCAATGTCCTTCCTGACCCAGCAGAATCGCCGTCTGGCAGGCGAGTCCCTCAACGGGGCTGCCCCCATCAACGCAGAAGGAAAAGACGTGATCGTCATCGGAGGCGGTGATACGGGCTCCGACTGCGTTGGAACGGCCAATCGCCAGGGCGCAGCCTCGGTAACCCAGCTGGAGTTGCTGCCGCGCCCGCCCGAGCAGCCCGACAAACTGCTTGTTTGGCCGGATTGGCCGAACCGACTCCGGACCTCATCGTCGCATGAAGAAGGATGTGAGCGTCGGTGGTCGGTTTCCACGACGGCTTTCTCGGGCAACGGCGAAAGGGTGGCCAAACTCCACGGCGTTCAAGTCGATTGGAACCGGTCGAACGGATCGTGGCAGATGGAAGCCGTAGAAGGATCGGACTTCGAAATCGAGGCCGGCCTGGTCCTTCTGGCCATGGG
>JAHEDM010000299.1 GCA_024641205.1 Actinomycetes bacterium | reverse complement strand
AAAACTGGTCAGACCGGTGATAGCGGCGACCGACCGAAGACCCTGCAGGAAGCTCAGGACCGTCACCACTACGTACAATCCGGCCCCGGCCATCGCGAATCGCAATGCGGCCGATTCGTGCAGCATCGACCACTTCCCCCGCATGGTTCCGACCAGGTTGGTGGCCACGGCCAGCGCGGCAACCACCAGTGCCAGCGAGAAAGCCGAGGCCGTGGTTTCCAGCCACTCGGGACCCGGGCCGTAGATGAACCGGCTCTGCCCGACCCAGGCTCCTGCGAAAGCGAGCGACCAGAACCCGATGAGGGCGAGCTGACGGTTGAAGAGAGCGTTGTCTGTGATCTTGGGGACCAGGTAATAGACCGTGCCTGCTCCGACGCCGACCAGCCACAATTGGACGACTCCCGAGACGAAGAACGACGACTGGATCTGTGAGGCCGCCCCATACAGGTTCGGGATGTTTCCCGCCACGAAGAGGCCAACTATCCAGTACAGGCCGGCCAGGAAGTACCACAGCGATACGAACAGTCCCTCTTCGGTGCGATTCATCATGGTGCGGGTCACCACCGCTGCAGGTATCAGCAACATGACCACGACCGCGATGTCGAGCCACCAGGGGATCTCGAGCCACTCACGGCCTTCTGAATACCCGGCGGCCAGGACCAAGATCGCGGCCGCGTTGACACCCACTGCCAGCCACAGCCCCAGATTGGCGAGGCGCTCGTTCCAGAGGCGGGCCCCGGTCAGTCTTGGCACGAGGTAGTAGATAGCTGCCAGGTGCATCAATGTCACGAAGCCGAGCACCGTCGCCGAGATCGCGATCGGTCGGAGACGCCCGTAGGTGGTGAAGGCCTGCCCGCTCAGAAAACTGGGGTAGGCAAGCTTGACGAAGAGCAACAGCGTGAAGAGTCCGGCGACCAGAAGGAAGATGACCGCGGCGATCAAGTGCCGGCGGGCTGCCGAATCGGTGTCCCGGGGCGCGAGGAAATCGACGAGCGATGACCGTACTGCAGTCGTGGCGGTTGCCAACCCCTCACCCTCCTCGGATCAATCTTTGCTGCCCGGCGCACGAGCATACCCGAAGACCATTGTGGCTCGTTTCGGGATCCTCCGGTAATGACAGCGAACGGCGGCAATTCTTGCCGTCTTGGCGGCACCCGTCAACGTAAGGCTGGGATGGTGGTTGGTTGGGGTCGGTGGGGTGGTTGGACGGGTCGGGTGAGGTTGAGGGTGTGTTTCCATGCTTGGAGGTGTGGGGCGGGTGGTTTGGGTTGGAAGGGGTGGCCGTCGGGGCGGTGCCAGGTGATGTTTCTGTCCGGCTGGCCGTGGATGGTCCATCCGTGTTCGTGGATGAGGCGGTGATGGAATCCACATAACGTGATGAGGTTGTTGAGGTTGGTGGGGCCGCCCGGGCCGGTCATCCTCAAACCACCACGACACCCACCGCTGCTGGTGAACCTCAACCACGTCGACACTCTTGACGGTCTTGGCGACCGCCCGCAACTGGGCGACGGTCATCGACGGGGCCCGCACGGCCCACTCCGCCTCATTATTCGGGGTGGTGAACCGGACCAAGGCGGCTTTCGTTGTCTGTTTTATCAATCAGCGCGGCCACTTGTTCGAGATCCGCAGAACGCACGAGGAGCCTATGTGGCTCGATATTCGCATACCCACTGTCGTCGGAGGTGAGCAGCTTCACTTTCAATCCGGCGGCTCGACAAGCTTCGGCGATCACGTAGGCACGAAACCGATCGGTACCCAGTGGTACCTGCGCGAGTTCCTCCATGCCTGGAATCTATTCGAACGCGAGATTCGGCGTGAATCCATTTGCTGATGACAACAAGAAGAGATAGTCGCTCCCTACCGGCATGCTCGTAGGGCAACGAGAAGGCTCAGGTCTCGTAGCCCGGCATGCGCAGATCAGACAACGAGCCGTCCCCAGAGAGCCCTCTACCAAGGAAGGACTTCCGGCGGGCTCTCTTCCCACTCACCCGGGTTGCCAACTCATGAAACGGGCGGCCTGTCGCCCGCGCTCCGTTCTTTGATCCCTCGCTTTCACGCGCCCACCGTTGCCGATCGGTGTCGGCGCGGTAGAGTACGAAGTCTTTGGAGGCGAGGGAGCTGAGAGCTGGCCATGAACCGGTTG
>JAHEDM010000126.1 GCA_024641205.1 Actinomycetes bacterium | reverse complement strand
AGCCGTTACGCCGCTGACGACCGGTCGGCTCGAATAATGGCGCAGGTGGGACCAATCTATGAAGGGGAAGGCGAGCATGCCCAGGATCAGGATGCCCGGGATGATCACCACGCCGATCACTTCCAGGTCACCAGGTAGGTAGCGAAGCATCTGGAACAAGAAGTAGAAATACCACTCCGGCTTCGGTGTGAACGACCCGTCACTGGGATCGGCCACATCGCCGAGGGGCGCATCGAGGGTCCATGCCAACACGG
This sequence comes from Actinomycetes bacterium, assembly GCA_024641205.1. Taxonomy (GTDB): domain Bacteria; phylum Actinomycetota; class Acidimicrobiia; order Spongiisociales; family UBA4744; genus UBA4744. Next base: position 7,082 of record JAHEDM010000126.1, on the reverse strand, counting down.
CAAGGATCAGAACGACGGCTAGTGCGGCAAGAGCGTCCCGAATCAGCGTGTCGGGAAAGAGCGGGAGGCCTTCTCGCCGTTCCTTCTCATAGGCCCTTATGTAGGCGAAGCGTGCTTCTTCCTTCATTGGTCACTCGCCTCTGCGGGGCACGCCGCTGATTCCGTGTTTGTGGACCAGACGCAGGTGCATCACAACAACTGTGACGATGAGCGAGGGTACGACCCAAACGTGAGCGATGAAGAACCTGACCAGCGACACAGCGGAGAGTTCTTCGCCGCCCATCAGCACACCGGCGAGCCGATCCCCGATTCCTGGGGTTACCTCGATGACCCGCATCCGCACTGCGGTCGCCCAGAAGGCGTTTTGGTCCCAGGGCAGCAGCGAACCGGTGAAGCCGGCAGCAAAGACCAGGAGCAGAAGGACAACCCCGGTGAACCAGGTGAATTCACGCGGATACTTGTGAGCGCCATGGACAATCACCCTGATCAGATGGGCAATCGACAAGACGACCAACGCGCTGGCGCCGAAGTGGTGGAGATTGCGGATGAAGGCGCCGAACGGAAGCTCTTGCGTGATGTATTCGACCGTTGTGTGCGCCTCATCTGGACTGGGTACGTAGGAGAACGAGAGCAGGACTCCGGTGAGGATCAAGATGATCAGCGTCACGAGTGTCGCACTGCCCAGCACATGACCCCAACTGAGACGCGGGACTCGTTGCAACAAGGCACTTCGGATAGCCGAAGGCCAACCGAGCCGCTCGTCGACCCACTCTTCGAGACGGCCGGCCACGGTCAGATTGTCCTCACGAATACGTCACCCTTTTCGACCATCACCTCGAAACGCTCGAGAGGAGCCGGGACGGGTCCCGAAACGACTGCACCATCGATATCAAACAGACCGTCGTGGCAAGGGCAGAAGAACCCCGGGTTACCTCCGACGAGACCGTCCTGCAGGGTCACGCGGCAGCCGAGGTGTGTACACACATTCGAGAGGGCCTCGAAATGCGCTCCGTCCTCGGTTTTCAGATATGCCGCCACCTGGGTTTGCGCGGCGACCCATCCCTGTTGTTTCTCCACCGTCGCGGTGACGAGGGTCGGTCTGCCGGGGACGACCGAATCAGCAGCGGCAACCCGGACCCAGCCATCCGTGTTGGAAGTGGCCGCGGCGCGTCCCATGAGGAAACGTGCTGCGGGTAAGCCGAGGAGCGTGGCAACGACACCAGCGATTCCGGCAATCGCTCCACTCAAGAAGCTCCGTCGGGTCACGTCCGGGTTCATGGCCTTGGGCCGATTCTTTGGCGGAGCGCGCCACTACAAGGGCCAACCATCATCGGTACCTCCTCTGAACCGAACTCATCGGCAGTTGAGGGCTTCGCTTGAGTGTCTGAATGCAAGCCCAGATGGGAGTCTCGTTCCGGGACGGTTGTGGGAAGTGATCAGGAACCTTAAGACCAGACTAAGTAACTGCCCGGCAATCGGTTCCTACGGGTTGGTCCAGAGTCGGACGGTGGCGGTGGCCGATGCTCCTGGAGCCGGATCCTGTTTCCACACAACCCCGGCCCGTCGCACTGCATCATCCGGGTTCGACTCTGCGGCCTCGATCACTTCGACGCTCACACCGATGGCGGAGAGCTCGGAGAGGGCCTGACCGAGCGGAAAGCCCACCACAGACGGAACTACCGAGCCGGGCTCCGGTCCGGCCACCACCAGACGGACCGTGCTACCGGCCTGGGCGGGGAACCCGGTCGAAGGATTCTGACCAAACACAGTCCCGGGAGCAAGGGAGCCGCCGTCTTGATAGTCGACTTTTACCTGGAAACCGGCCGCGGTGAGAGCCGCCACTGCCGTCCCCAGATCGCTGCCGATCACGTCGGGAAGCTCCCCCGATCCGACTGCGATGACCCCTGCGGGGTTATGAATGGGACAGATGACGTTGGGAGCGTCGTCACCCGGCACCTGGATGCGTTGCACATGTTGGCGGGGGCAGAATGGGCCGGCCAGGAACCCGGTTGAGGTGTCCACCTCCACCGCAACCTGACCGGAGATGTCGGCTTCGGGGAGGAGTCCATATGGGGTGCCGGACAACGCTCCGGACGCGAACCGTGACCAGATCTGGGCCGGCCAGGTACCGCCTGTGATTGTGTACGGAGTTGTGGGTGGTTCCATGGTGACCTGGCCTTCCGGAAACCCGACCCATACGGCGGCAGCCAATTCCGGGGTATACCCGACGAACCAAGCATCATGATGGTCTTGCGAAGTGCCTGTTTTGCCTGCGATTGGTCTCCCGATCTTCGCTTGCTGGCCGGTGCCGCGTTTCACGACCTCCGTCAGTGCGCCGGTGAGCGTTTGGGCTACCTCACGGCTGAGCGCTTCGGTGACGACGGGGACTGCTTCGTAGATGTTGACCCCGTCGTGGGTTTCGATGGCAGTGACCAGAATCGGGTCGACGTGGATGCCTTCCGCCGCGAAGGTTCCGTAGGCCGATGCCATATCGAGCGGCGAGACTTCCTGGGCGCCCAGGGCGATGGAATGGAAGGGCTGGAGGTCGCTGGTGATACCGGCCGCTCGCGCAACCTCTACGACCGCCTCCGGCCCGATGAGATCCACGACCTGGGCGTAGACAACGTTGACCGAGAACACGGTTGCTTCCAGCAGCGTGAGATCGGGGAAGCTGGCGTTGTTGTAGTTATCGACCGTCCACGGTCCTGAGTTGGTCCGGACGGTTATGGAGCTTCCTCCCTCGAAGACATTATCCAAGGTCAGGCCCTGCTCGAGCGCGGAGGCGAGAACGAATGGCTTGAATGAAGATCCCGGCTGGCGACGACCCTGGGTTGCCAGGTTGAAGCGAGCGACCGGGTCTTCTTCGTCGAAAAAGTCCCGACCACCGACCAGGCCAAGCACGTGGCCCGTCCTCGGATCGACGGCGGCCAATGCGGCGTAGGGTGCCTGTTCGCCGAGAATTGATGCGACAGCCAATTCGGCAGACTCCTGGACGAGGGGATCGACGGTCGTGTAGATGCGCAGGCCGCCGCGAAAGAGGGCGTTATAGCGGTCGGTAGCCGTTTCCCCAAGCGCCGGGTCGTCGAGGAGTCGGCGCTTCACCTCTTCGGTGAAGTACGGAAAACGCGAAACGTCGCCGGGCCGTTGTGGTTGCAGAACCAGCGGTTCCTGGTCGGCCTCTTCCGCTGCTTCCCGGGTGATCCAGTCGAGGCGGACCATCCGTTCAAGCACAACGCGACGCCTTGCCAGGGCCGCATCCGGATCGCGGTACGGATCGGTTGTTCCCGGGGACTGAATCAACCCGGCCAGCAGAGCGGATTCCCCCAACGTGAGGTCCCGGGCTGCCTTTCCGAAGTAGTGGGTCGCCGCGGTACCGACCCCATACGCACCATCACCGAGGTACACCGTGTTCACGTACCGTTCCAGAATCTCCTCTTTGGAGAGGCCTTCTTCAAGGCGCAAAGCCAGCGCCGCCTCAGCGAGTTTCCGGTCGATGGTCACGTCCGGGGTGAGGACAACGTTCTTGAGGTACTGCTGGGTGATCGTCGATCCGCCTTCGGCGATCGTGCCCGACTCGAGGTCGGCGATGAGGGCGCGGGCCAGGGCTTGCAGATCGACTCCGGCGTGAGCCCAATAACGCTCGTCTTCGATTGCCACGACGGCGTCGATCAGATGGCGGGGGAGTTCCTCGTAGGTCACCAGGGCCCGATCCTCTTCGGCATGCCACTCGGCGAGCACAGAGCCGTCCGACGCATAGACGACGGAAGTCAATCCCCGGTATCCCAGACCGGGGTCTTCAAGAGGTTGGATTTGACAGGCTGTTGCGAGCAAACCGAATGACACAACAGCCAACAGCCAGCGTTTCATGCCCCGAAATCTCCTGGGAGGAGAGTACCGGTGGGTCGGTCGGTAGTGGTGTCTTTCGGGGAGGGCGCCTTCGGTGCCGTATCTCGTATCTCGTACTTCGTACCGGCGCCGGCCGGCTCGAGCCGGTCGTGGGGCCAAGGGGCGCGAGTCACTAACCTGCGCAGGGCATGAAATCACCTGCAGAACAGATCTCGATCTTGCTGAGAGGCACGGACCAGGTCGTGCCCCCGGACGAACTGGCCGAACGCCTCGGGGATGGTCGACTGTTGCGGGTCAAACTGGGTCTCGATCCAACCGCCCCCGCGGTCACCCTGGGTTGGGCGGTGGTACTTCGCAAGCTGCGACAATTCCAGGAATTGGGGCACAAGGCGGTGCTGATCGTTGGCGATTTCACCGCCCAGGTTGGGGATCCAAGCGATCGTGAGTCTCAACGGAAACGACTTTCGGCCGGCGAGGTACGTGGCTACGCCGACTCTGTGCTGAACGGCTTCAAGAAGGTCCTCATCTGGGACGATTCCGTGCTCGAGGTGCGCTACAACTCGGAGTGGCTGGCGAAACTGGACATGGGAGATGTGCTCGAGCTGACCTCCAAAGTGACCGTTGCCCAGGTCCTCGAGCGGGGCGACTTCCAAAAGCGATTCAGCGACAATCAACCCATCTCACTCATGGAATTCATGTATCCGCTCCTGCAGGGCATGGACTCGGTGGCTGTCGATGCGGACATCGAACTCGGTGGATCCGATCAGCTCTGGAACAACATGATGGGACGGGTCCTCCAGGAGCGGTACGGCAAGCGAGGACAGATGGTGATGACCATGCCCCTTTTGGTCGGTACGGACGGTGAACACAAGATGTCCCAGTCGCTTGGGAACTACATCGCCGTGGACGACGACCCGGCCGACATGTTCGGGAAGGTGATGAGCATTCCCGATCATCTGATGGTGCAGTACTTCGAATTGGCTGCGGGATTGCCGGAAGAGGAGGTTGAAGCGGTAACCAAGGGGCTCGATGATGGTTCACTCCACCCCGGGGAAACCAAGCGCCGCTTGGGCCGGGAGATCGTCGGTCTGTACTGGGGGAGTGAAGCTGCCGAGGGAGCAGAAGCAGCTTTCGATCAAGTCTTCAAGCGCGGCGAGATTCCCGATGAAGTCCGGGGATTCGCCTTGCCGAGTGATGATCCGATCTTCCTGCCTGCCCTTCTGCGCGAGGCCGGCCTGGTGAAGAGCTCAAGCGAAGCCCGCCGGTTGATCTCCCAGGGAGCCGTGAAGATGGACGGAGAAACCGTCACCGACGAAACCCTCTCACGGTCAACCCTCGACGGGGTCACCGTTCAAGTCGGCAAACGCCGCTTCGTCAGGCTGACCGCCGAGGCCTGAGAGCGGACGGCAAATACGAAGTACCAGTACGAAGTACGGCGCCGAAGGCGCCAGACCTTCAGGTCGTCGCGTGCTCGAGCCGCACGAACGCTGCTCTCACCGCAGCCGCAAGTTGCGCCTTACCGAACATCCACAGGCTGGCATGTCCGCCCGGTAGCCAGCGTAGTTCGGATCCCGGCCAGTGCCGGTTGAGTTCCTTGATCGTTTGCCGCGGGATGTATCCGTCGCCGCGGGGAGCCGCCAACACCGCCAGGGCGGAGTGGGGCGGGGCGGGGAAATGAAGTGCCGACGCGGAACCGAGGACCTTGCCGAGGTCCTCCCGACGGTTGAGGCCGCCGAGGGAGCCCCACTTCACCGTCCTGCTCAGTACCCCCTGGGCAAAAACGGGCCCGGGCGAATGTGGAGGTGCCAGTGGTGCGAGCGCCACGGGAAAAGGGTTGACCGCCCCTACCAGCGCAGCGATGTTGCCTCCCATGCTGTAACCGCTCACCCCGAGGCGAGCTTGGGTACTCCGGCGGAGCGCATCGAGCACCGATACCCCCTCGAGGGTGGCCGCCTTTCCCATGACCAGTAGATCCAGCACGGTGCGGGTTGTCTGTTTGTCCGCGTTCACCCGGCGTCTCCCGTAAAGCGGATTCTCGAGGATCACCGAGGCTATTCCCAGACGGGCCAGGTGGCGAGCCAGAGCGAAGCGAGTTGAGTAGCCGTGATCGTTGAAAGCCGCCATCAGCAGGACGATACGGTCGGGTTCAGGGACCGGTGAGACCATGAGAAGATGGGCGATTCGGGCAGCCTCGGGGAGATCCGGCGCCGGGCTGGGGAATGATGCCTCCCATGCCAGAAGTCCGTTACGGTTCGCCGCAGGAATCCAGTCGAGGTCCACTGCCGCGGATGGGCTCAGCGAGCGAACGGGTTCCTGGTAGAGGTCCAGGACGGCGGCATCCCCCCAACCGCCCGGGAAGAGGCGCGGGTAGATTCGTTCGATGCGGCTTCCTGCCACAACCAGTCGGTCCATCCAGTGCATGGCTTAACCTTTGGCAGGTTGGAGTGGCGGAAAAATCTCTGACATAGAACATCCGTTCGGTGGTAGATTAGAGGTGAGGCGAGGCCCGCCCGGCGGGTGCTCAGCCGGATACTTGACATCTGCACCGTCTTGGTTACAGTAACCCGCCCCGGCGGCTATGTCGCTGGGATTTGATGGTGTCGGCATCCCAATGTGGCAGTTGCCGCGACGGGGTGCTACAGTCAACTGCCGCCCTCGCCGAGCCGGCGAGACGCGGTAAAGGCTCCTTGACAACTAAACAGTGTGCCAAAAGCCAGTAGCGGTTCGCCCCGCAGGTCCTTCGGGACTGAAGGGGTGGAACGTACTCCAGGTGCTTCGACCCTCTCACGAGGGCCGGAGCGTTAAGGAAACAATGTGCTCTCTGGACAGGATTAGAAGCTCGCTCGTGAGAGCGTGCGGACATGAATGTACGTTGGAGAGTTTGATCCTGGCTCAGGACGAACGCTGGCGGCGCGCCTAATGCATGCAAGTCGAGCGACGCATATCTGGTGGGTAACCACTGGGTATGACGGAGCGGCGAACGGGTGAGTATCACGTGAGTAACCTGCCCCGAAGACCGGGATAGCCCGGGGAAACCCGGATTAATACCGGATACCCTCTGTGGATCGCATGGTCCGTTGAGGAAATGTTTTTGTGCTTCGGGATGGACTCGCGGCCTATCAGCTTGTTGGTGAGGTAACGGCTCACCAAGGCAACGACGGGTAGCTGGTCTGAGAGGACGATCAGCCACACTGGGACTGAGACACGGCCCAGACTCCTACGGGAGGCAGCAGCAG
>JAHEDM010000125.1 GCA_024641205.1 Actinomycetes bacterium | reverse complement strand
GGTTATGGCCGGTTCAGTTCAGGGTCGGATCGGGCGGAAAATTTGCATAGACCGCCAGGCGCCCGCCTTGTCGCGTCAAGGTCTCTCTCCACAGGCCGGCAGGCGACACCGCAAAACCTTCGTCTCTTCGTGCCGGGAGCACAAACCATCCACCTGCCCCGATCTCCTGTTCCAGTTGGCCTGCTTCCCATCCAGCGTATCCACTGAAGACCCGGAGGAGATCGATGCCGGTAGCTTCGGCGGGGTCGGAACCGAGATCCATCAGCCCGAGGCCCTTGCTGACGGCGGTGTAACCAGCGCTCGGTTGCGTATGTGAGCTCGCCGCCAGACCGATGGCTACCTCCTGTTCGACAGGCCCGCCTTCAAAGACAACGGCGGGTTCGGCAACCAGGTGCGCCCAATCCGGCAGGTACTCGAACACTTCTGCCTCGGTCGGCCGGTTGAGGATCACGCCGAGCGCTCCTTGGTCGCTGTGTTCGCAGACCAGCACAACGGCACGGGCGAAATTCGGATCGAACATGTGCGGAACAGCAACCAGCAGCATGCCGGTGAGGTGCTCGCTCATGGTTCTATCTTGCCACGAGCGGCTCAAGCACGCGCTAGGCGCGTGAGACGGTGAGCTCGAAGAAATCAGGGTGTTCCGATGATGCCGTCTCGACAAACCCCATGCGGCGCAGGTAACGCTGCTGCACGTTCGTGCCGGGTGGGCTATACACTCGCTCGATGTTGCGACCGGCCAGAACACCTGAGCCGGGAGTGAACAGATAGCGAGCAATCTTGAAATCCCGATACTCCGGAATAACGAAGTCAAGATCGATCACCATCGACCCGTCGGGCCGGCAATCGGCTATCAACAGACCGGCCGGCACCGCGTCCCGCAGAATGAAGATCCGCAGATGAGTCTGTGAGTCCCGGAGAACAAAGGACGGAAGTCGCCGTCGAATCTCATCCTCATGGAACTCGATGAAGTACCGCAGATATGCCGAGCTTCCCTGGACTTCAAGCAACGTGAAGTATTCCTCGACGCCGAGCATCTCACGAAGATAGAAGACGTGAATCCCCATGATGACCACGTTGGTGATGATCAGCGGAACCGCACCGATCAGCACCCCATACAGGCCGAAGCCGAACGCCCCGATCAGGCCAATGATGCGGAGCTTCAATACCGAGGTCATCGTCAAAGACGTGACTATCACTGCCGAGGCGATGTACCCGATGATCTCCGCTAGGGCCATCGGTTCACAGGTGCCATCAAGCCGGCTCCGTCCTCCGCTAATCCCTGAAGTTGATGAATTGCAGCGGCAGTTTGTAGTCCAGGTCTCTGAACACGGCGATGACCTCCTGGAGGTCATCGCGCTTCTTCCCGGTGATCCGCACCCGGTCTCCGTGCACTTGCGCCTGGACCTTGAGTTTGAGATCTCGAACTTGCTTGGCCAACTCGCGAGCGGAGTCCTGGTCGATCCCCTGGTTGAGTGTGAAGTCCGCCCGGAAACGGGCCCCTCCCACTTCTCTCGGTACACCTCCAGACAGCGACTTCATCGATACTTGACGCCGAACCAGTTTCTCTTTCAATACGACCACAGCAGCTTCGAGGCGGCCTTCCGACGACGACTCGAGCACAATTCCATCTTCGCTCAGGCGCACTTCGGTGTCTGTACCTTTGAAGTCGTATCGTGTCCTTGTCTCGCGGGACGCCTGGTCGACGGCGTTGCGGACTTCTTGCATATCAACTTCTGAGACAACATCAAAACTGGGCATGCCAACGACGATAGTGCATGAGATCCCGGTTGCAGAACCTTCGATCGGACAATTCCGCGGCCGGTTGCGCAGGACTAGGTTGAGATGGGTGATCATCCGCAGGGCTGAGCCGTCTGACCTCGTCGAGGTCGCCGCCATCGCAGAGCGATCGTGGCAGGGCGCCTACGACGGACTCCTCAAACCGCAAACCGTTTCGGCTTGGGTCGAGGCTGCCTACTCGCCTGCGGCCCTCCGTCAACGATGGGAAGACCACCCGATCTATCTGATTGTGGAAGAGGGAACAGTGGTTGCCTTCGCAGATGCCTTTATCGAGGACGACCAGATCGTAACGAGCGCCCTGTGCACCCATCCCGGCTATCGAAGGCGGGGGGCGGCGAGCATTCTGCTCGATTGGATTCGCTCACTCGCGCCACCACTGCCCATCGTGGCCGACGTTGTTCTCGGCAGCCAGGCCGCCGAGAGCTTCTTTGAGGCGAAAGGGTTTTCGCCGGGCGAGACGATCCAGGTGACCCTTTTCGGGGAGCGCATCATCGAGCGCCGCTGGTGGCTTGGGACCAGCCTGCACACGCCAACGGACGATCGCCGTCCCGCGGCCGATCGTCTGGGATAACCTGGAGGGATGCACTACCCCGCCCTCCCCAAGGTCCTGCTCCATGAACATCTCGACGGCAGCCTACGGATAGACACGATCCTCGAACTCGCCCGGGAAAATGATTACAACGACCTTCCCACTACCGACCCGGATGAACTGGCCGGATGGTTCGATCAGGGCGAGTCGGGATCCCTCGAGGGCTACCTTCAGTCCTTTCGTCACACCGTCGGCGTGCTGCAGACGGCCGCTGCCATCGAGCGAGTCGCCTATGAGTCGGCGGTCGATCTTGCCGCGGACGGTGTGGTGTACGCCGAGATCCGGTTTGCCCCCTCGAAGTGCACGACCGACGGCCTTGACCGGCGCCGGGCGGTCGAAGCGGCGCTGTCCGGATTGCGGCTCGGCGAACGGGAAACGGGTCTGGAGACCGGATTGATTCTCGTTGCCATGCGCGACGAAACGGATTCTCTCGAAGTCGCCCGCCTGGCGGTGGAGATGGATCCGGCCGGCGTCGTCGGGTTCGATCTGGCAGGTGCCGAGCGAGGATATCCGGCCGATGACCATCTGCCCGCGTGCCGCTACATCCGCGAAGCATCCATGTCCCTCACCATCCACGCCGGAGAAGCCGACGGGCCAAACAGCATTTGGCGAGCCTTGCAGCGCTGCGGCGCCCATCGCATCGGGCACGGGATCCACATCATCGACGATTGCCTTCTTGAGGACGGCGAGATTGTCTCACTGGGGAGCCTGGCGGCCTACGTGCGCGATCACCGGGTACCGCTCGAAGTGTGCGTAACGTCGAACCTCCAGACGGGGGAATACCAGGCACCCGGCGACCACCCGGTCGGAGCCCTCTATCGGGCCGGGTTCGCAGTCACCCTCAACACGGACAATCGATTAATGAGCAGGACTTCACCGTCCAATGAGTTCGCACTGGTTGTCGACCACCATGAGTTCGCCATGCGAGACCTGCGGCAGGTCACAGAAACGGCCATGATGGCCGCATTCTGTTCGCTGCCTACCAAGGAGCGCCTCCTTACCCAGCGGATCCGCCCCGGGTACGAGACGGCTGGCGATTATCCCTGAACTTGCCGGCGGAGCCATTCGATGATGGCTGCCACCACTTCCGGTCCTTCGGGTTCATTGTGGGTTTCATGCCGCAGTGACGGGTAGAGCCTGCGTTCCGCTGTCGGTAGCTCGCCGATCGGCGCACTCGCTCGGGGATGAGCGATCGTATCGGCTCCACCGTGCACCAGAAACAATGGAATTTCCAGTTTGCTCAAGCCGGCCCGCACTCTGGCTTGTTCCCGCAAGCTGGCCGCTCCCCAGGCCGCAGTGGTCTTGGTCTCAACGAGCGGATCACCGAAGTAGGCCTCCCCTACCGCCGGGTCGCTCGCCAACTGCTCGGCCTTGAGGCCCCCATCCACCCGGAGGCGCGGCGCGATCTTTGCCAACAACGGCACGACTGCTTTGAGGAAGGCAGGCGCATCGGTTTCCAACCACGGTGAGGTCACGACCAGCAGGTCGGGAAGGTCGCTCATGCTGAGGCAGTAGCCGAGTGAGATGAGCCCACCCATTGAATGCCCGTACAGAATTAGCGGGGTTCCCGGGACGCGCGTCGCCGCGATGCGTTCAGCCAGATCGGCGTGGTAGGTGTCGTAGAGATCGATGTGCCAGCGGGTCCCTCCCGACCGGCCGTGGCCGACCCAGTCGAAGCTGTGTACGTCGAGGCCTGCTCCAACCATCTGGGTGGCCACGTGGTCATACCGGCCACTGTGTTCGCCCGCTCCGTGCACGATCAGCACAGTCCCCCAGGGCGTCTCATCGCCCGACCAGTGCCTGCGCAACTGATGCTCTCCAGACGCCGAGATGGCGATCTCATCGGTGGCTTTGACCATGCTCAGTCCTCTCTCATTCCGGCCCAGGTCACCTCGAGGTTGCGGGCGGCCAGGGCGTCGTCGGGTCGGTGCACCGGTGTCCGCAACGGGGCATCCTTCACGGCGGCCGGGTCCTCGTAGGCCAGTTCGGCGATCGCGACCAGCGTGGCCGCCAGGTGCTCGATCGTCTCTCGCGATTGTGTCTCGGTCGGTTCGACCATCAAAGCTTCTTCGACGATGAGCGGGAAATAGACCGTCGGCGCGTGGTAGCCGCCGTCTATCAGGGCTTTGGCGATGTCCATAGCCCGGACCCCCGTGTCCTTCTTGATCGATTTGGCCGAAGTGACGAATTCGTGCATGCACGTGCTCGGATAGGGCAGGTCGTAGCGTTCACCGAGCATGTGTTCCAGGTAGCGGGCGTTGAGCACTGCCCGCTCCGCCACCCGGCGCAGCCCTTCGCCACCCAGCGCCCGCATGTACACAAGTGCACGAAGGACCACGAGGAAATTGCCGTGTTGACCGTGCACCCTTCCAACACTGGCCGCCGGAATTTCCCAGCCGATGGTCCCCTCATCATCCCGAACCGGAAGAGGGCCCGGGAGATAGCGAACCAGGTCGCTGCATACCGCAACCGGTCCGGCTCCTGGGCCTCCACCGCCGTGCGGTGTTGCGAAGGTCTTGTGCAGATTCGAATGCACAATATCGAATCCCATGTCGCCCGGCCGGGCTATGCCCATGATGGCGTTGAGGTTGGCTCCGTCGTAGTACAGAAGTCCACCTGCGTCGTGGACCGCCTCCGCGATCTCGACGATCTCTTCTTCGAAAAGGCCAAGCGTGTTGGGATTGGTGAGCATGAGCCCGGCCACTTGATCATCAAGCGCCTCCCGCAGCGCGCCCAGGTCAACCATGCCGCGCTCGTTCGAGGGCACCTCAACCGCCTCATAACCCGACAGGGTTACCGATGCAGGGTTGGTACCGTGGGCCGAATCCGGGATGAGGATCTTGGTGCGAGGATCGCCGTTTGCGCTGTGATGCGCTCGCATGATCATCAAACCGGTCAATTCCCCTGCGGCGCCGGCAGGCGGTTGAAACGTAGCTCGCGCCATCCCGGTGAGGTCACAGAGGAATCGCTCGGTCTCGAGCAAAACCTGGAGCGCCCCTTGGACGAGATGGGGCGGCGTCGTCGGGTGCAATCCGGCGAAAGCGGGATGCGCTCCCGCCCAATCACATATCTTGGGGTTGTACTTCATGGTGCACGAGCCAAGCGGGTACGCGCCGAGATCAACGGCGAAGTTGCGGTGGGCCAGACGCGTGTAGTGCATGACGAGGTCGTGTTCGGATACTTCAGGAAGCCGGGGAACCTGCCCGGCTCCCTCGGGAAGATCGAGTCGCCGATACGGTACATCGAGGGTCGGCAAAGACCAGGCCCGGCGACCAGGGCTAGAGAACTCGGCCAGGGTCGGTTCGGTTGCACCACCGACCAGAGGCGAAGACGAGGCGCGACCTCCGGGTTCACTCATGGGAAAGCACCTCCTTGAGCGCCTCAACATATGCGTCCAGTTGGGCCCGCGACTTCTTCTCCGTGACGGCAACCAGCAAGCCGCGCGGTATGGTCTGATAGTCACTACTCAGCGAGATCCCGGCCAGGAATCCGCGCTCTGCCATAGCGGCGATGACTTTCTGGGGCTCGGTCGGCAGCTTGACGGCGAACTCCCGAACGAAACTGGCTTCATTGGCGGGCTCCACCCCGGGTAGGCCACAAAGCCGGTCGGCGAGGTAGTGCGCCTTCTGGGCCGACTGTTCGCCAACCTCGCGAAGACCCTGAGGACCAAGCCAGGCTAGATGAATCGCCGATGCCAATGCGTTGAGGGACTGATTGGTGCATATGTTTGAAGAAGCCTTGGCCCGCCGGATGTCCTGCTCGCGGGCCCGCAGGGTAAGGACATAGGCGGTGTTGCCATCTCGATCGACCGTCCGCCCGATCAGGCGACCAGGGATGCGCCGCACGTAGGCCGATGTTGTTGCAAAGAAGCCGACTACCGGACCGCCAAAAGACAAAGGATTGCCGAGCGGTTGGCCCTCTGCAACGACCAGATCGAACGCTGCCGAGGCGGGGTTGCGCAGCACACCGAGCGTCATCGGATCAACCGAAGCCACCGCCAAAGCCCCGGCAGTGTGCGCCACCGATGCCGCTCGATCGTAATCTTCAATCGCGCCGAGGTAATTGGGTTGGGCAACGATGACGGCCGCTGGGGCCGGTAGGGCAGATTCATTCCATAGCGTCTGCCCGTCCACCAATTCGTGCTCAACCACCTCGATGGCTCGGGCGGCGGCAAAGGTGGCGATGGTCTCCCGAGTCCTCGGGTGAACGCCTTGCGATACCCACACGGCGTTCCGGCCGGTGGCGGCTACGGCAAGATTGACCGCTTCAACCGCGGCAGTAGCTCCGTCGTAGAGCGATGCATTCGCTACGTCCATCCCGGTGATCTCACAGACCATGGACTGGAACTCGAAGAGCGCCTGTAGGACACCCTGGGAAACCTCAGGCTGATACGGTGTGTAGGCGGTAACGAACTCCGGTCGCATGGTGAGAGCCGTGACCACCGGCGGAAGATAGTGGTCGTAATATCCGCCCCCGGCAAAACAAACAAGATCCGATCGGTTGCGGCTGCCGAGCCCGTCCACCATCTGCATCAATTCCAGTTCGGACAGCGGCTCGGGTAGCCCGGGATCGTGATCGAGCAGGGCACCGGGTGGTATGTGGGAGAACAGATCGGCCGGCTCACGCAAGTTGAGCGCCTCCAGCATGAGGGCCACATCGGCGTCCGTATGCGGTGTGAAGTCCACGATCAAGTCCTCTCGACGAACGGCGGATCCCGGCGTTCGACGGACAGCCACGTGCCTCTGACCTCAACCTCTACGTCTACCTCAGCCGGAGGCTGTGGGTGGAGATAGCCCAGCCCGATTCCCTGCTTGAGCGTGGGGCTGAAGTTGCCGCTGGTAACGGTGCCGGTGGCCGACCCGGCCCGCATCGAGTAACCATGCCTGGCGATCTGGCGGCCTTTCATCACAAATCCAATCAATTGCTTGTGACCGCCGCTCCGTTGACGTTCCAGCGCCGATTTGCCCACAAAGTCGTGATCCCAATTGACCACCCATCCCAAAC
>JAHEDM010000124.1 GCA_024641205.1 Actinomycetes bacterium | reverse complement strand
TCCCACCCACGAGGCAGCACACATTGCGCCCTCGACCAACCGGATGGCAACATAGATGCCGACGGCTACCACCATGAACCAGAAGAACACCGGCCGCTTCTCCGGTTGCGGCTCGGTCACATCAGCGGAGCTGCATGGCGGCGGTCGGAGAAATGCCGCCGCTTGCAGGCGAGATAGTCGAGACGGACGGCGCGATCATGGCGGAGGTTCTCCGGCTGCACCACCGTATCAACGACGAAGCCGGAGTCCAACCGCAGGAGGTCAACGTCCTCGCTGTACTTCTCGGCGCCTCCGCTTTTCGATTGAGCATCCGCGACCAGAATCCGCGCCCGCCGCTCCTCAACCACGCCCGGCCCTCTTTTCTTTGGCCCGGGTCATGAGATGGATGGGCGTGCCGTCGAAATCCATCTCCGCCCGCAATCGATTCTCCAGATACCGCAGGTAGTCGTCGCCAATTTCACCACCAGAGACGAAAACGATAATCGTCGGCGGGTTGATCCCGGCCTGGACGGCGTAGAGGATCTTGGGTCGCCTGCCTTTGCGCACGGGTGGCGGGTGGGATGCCTGCCAGCCCCGGATCATACGGTTGAGCGGGCCGGTGGGGATGCGCCTGGCCCGGTTCTCCAGGACGACCTGCAGCGCGGCAGGCAAGCGTTGCATACGGGCGCCGGTGAGCGCCGAAATACGGAGCACCGGGGCCCACCCGACAAAGCCGAGACGGTCGCCCACCCCAAATGTCGTCGCCTCGCGTTGTTCGAGGTCGGGCAGATCCCACTTGTTGAGCAGCAGGATCAGACCGGCCCCCGACTCGGCGGCCTCTTCGGCTATCCGCTGATCCTGTTGGGTGACCCCTTCGGTGGCATCGATCAGGAGCAACGCCACATCGGCCTCGTCGAGAGCCTGCCGGGCGCGCACGATCGAGTAGAAATCCGCACTGTCCTTCACCTTCGGATTGCGACGAATCCCTGCCGTGTCGACCACCCGGAACCGCTCGTCGCCCAACCTCACCTCGACATCGATCGGATCCCGGGTAGTGCCCGGCGTAGGTGAGACGAGCACCCTTTCCTCGCCGAGCAGCCGGTTGAGCAGGGTCGATTTGCCTACGTTCGGTCTCCCGATGATGGCGAGGGTCGGAAGTCGGTCTTCGTCGATGGGCTCTGTCTCCGGCAGAGCAGCGACCAATCGATCGAGCAGGTCTCCGATCCCGCGTCCGTGCAACGCGCTGACCGGAATCGGCTCCCCCACTCCCGTCTTCCAAAGCGAGGACACCAGCAACTCTTTGGCCGCGTCGTCGACCTTGTTTGCCACCAGAATGACTGTGGCAGTCGTGTCGCGCAGCATGTTGGCAACCGCGGCATCTTCCTCAGATAGCCCAACGGTGCCGTCGACAACGAACAACACCGCATCGGCTCCCACCAGAGCGGCTTCGGCCTGGGCGGTGATACCCGTGGTCAGCTCTTCGCCGGAGGCCAGCTCCCAACCTCCGGTGTCAATCAGGATGAAGTCGCGCCCGGCCCAGTCGGCGCGAAACTCACGCCGATCGCGGGTGACACCCGGGCGTTCCTGAACGACTGCCTCCCGGCGCCCAAGCACCCGGTTGACCAGTGTCGACTTCCCGACATTGGGACGACCCAAAACGGCGACAACCGGCAGGCGGCTCATGAGATCCCGGTGATGAATCGAAAATGCATGTCCCCAGCATAAGGAGCTAACGCGCGCTTGCGGCCGCAACACCCAAGCACTCCTAGCATGGCGGCATGCCGGAGAAGGTGCTGCTTGCCGAACCACGCGGATTCTGTGCCGGGGTCGAGATGGCCATAAAGGCGCTCACCTGGATGGTGCGGATATTCGAGCCGCCCGTGTACTGCTACCACCAGATCGTCCACAACCAGTGGGTCGTCAAGGCGTTCGAACAGGTGGGTGTGATCTTCGTCGATGACATCGACCAGGTACCGGAAGGTGCGCCCGTCATGCTTTCGGCCCACGGATCGTCGCCCGAGATCGTGCTTGGTGCCGCCCGACGGGCCGGAGTCGTCATCGACGCGGTATGCCCCCTTGTCACCAAGGTGCATCATGAGGTCAAGCGGATGGCGGACCAGGGCTTCGACATCATATACGTTGGTCATGACGGACATGACGAGGCCATCGGCACCGTGGCAGTGGCTCCCGAGGTAATCGCGCTCGTCCAACCGGAGACCGGGCTGGCAGGATTCAATCCCAGCGACTCGAGCAAAGTGGCCTTGCTTGCGCAAACGACCCTTGGCATCCACGAATGGCAGAGCGTGCTCAATGATGCAAGTCAACGCTATCCGGATTTGTGGACGGCCCGGAAGAGCGACCTCTGCTACGCCACCACCAATCGCCAGGAGGCGGTACAACAACTCTCGGACCGAACCGACCTGATCCTCGTGGTTGGTTCGGAGAACTCCTCGAACACCCAGGCGCTCGTTCGAGTCGCCGAAGAAGCCGGGACGGCCGCCCACCGGATCGACAACGCCGCCAGCATCCAGGATGAATGGCTGATCAGCGCCAGAGTCGTTGGATTGACGGCCGGTGCATCTGCACCGGATCATCTCGTCCAGGAGGTCATCGATCGGATCAACCCTTCCGATGGGTTTGAACTCTTCAGCGTGACGGACGAGGAGGAATATTTCCCGCTCCCCCGCCAGTTGCGAGGCTTCCTCTCTGCTTTGCAGGCAGCCGTCGAAGGCGGGTTCACCGCCCGGGCCCCCGGCCGCTCGGGACTACTCGAAAACGACCGGGATTGGACAGCCACCGAAGCGCTCCAGCTCATCCGCCCCTAGGAAGCCCCACTCGCTTGGAGACCAACTCCACAATACGAGCGATGACCTCTTCGACGGGCAGGTCGGATGTGTCGAGCTCGTATCCGTCCGACGCCGGCCGGAGCGGTGAAACCTGGCGAGTTGAGTCACGCCGATCACGACGTTCCAGTTCCTGGGCGATGCCCTCGACCGATCCGTCGGACAATTCACGGGCCCGCCGTGCGGCTCTGACTTCCGGGCGGGCGGTGAGAAAAACCTTCACGGGTGCTCCCGGGAAGACCACCGTGCCGATATCACGACCCTCCACCACGGCCGCCCCTCCGTGCTGCTCCACCCAGGCTTGCTGGCGGGCAACCAGCACCTCGCGCACTGCGCCTATCGCCGATACCTTGCTGGCGTCTGATGTCAACGCCGGACTGCGAATGGCTTCGCTGACGTCCTCCCCTGCCAGCAGCATGCTTCCGTCGCGATAGTCGAATTCGGCAGTGCGGATCGCTTCGACGACGGCCTCCTCATCGTTGATGTCGATCCCATTCCGTTGGGCTGTAAGCGCCGCAGCCCGGTAGAAGGCCCCGGTGTCGAGATGGGGCAGGTCGAGCCGGTCGGCTACTCCCCGGCTGACGGTCGTCTTGCCGGCCCCGCCGGGTCCGTCGATGGCCACCACCAGGCCGGTGATCGAGTCCCCGATCTGTGCAAGGGCGCTCGCCCACGTACTCCCGTCCGGCCACAGGTGTGCCATGTCCTCGAAATAAGATGGCCAGGTCTTGGCAACGCAGGCCGGATCGCGGATCACCACGTTCGGAACCACCAGACCGGCCAGAGAGAACGCCATGGCCATGCGGTGATCGTCGTAGGTATCGATCTCGGCGCCGTGCGTGGCCTGAGATCGCACAACCAGCCAGTCGGAGCCCACTTCGGCATCCACTCCTAACTTGCGGAGTTCGGTCTCGAGCGCCGCCAAGCGATCGGTTTCTTTGATACGGAGGTTGGCGATATTGGTGAGCCGGGTGGGCCCAGATGCGAACGCACCCGCCACCGCAACTGCCAGAACCGCATCCGGCATGTCCCCCATGTCGACCTCGACGCCCCGTAGGCCGTTGGACGGACCGGTCAGCCGGATCCCGGATTCGCTCCAGGCGACGTTGCATCCCATGGCCGTAAGGACGTCCAATATGCGAAGATCGGCCTGGTGGGAGCCGCGAGCGAATCCGGGAAGTCGTACCGATCCGCCGGTGAGGGCGGCCGCCACCAGCGGATAGGCGGCGCCGGAAGCGTCCGGCTCTACGTGGAACAACCCTGATTCATAACCGCCCCGATCTACTCGGATCCCGCTCGGGTCCAGTTCGACCGACGCCCCAAAGGCGCGCATTACCTCGACGGTGCCTTCCACGTATGGTCGGGACACCACCACCCCGTCCAGAAAGTCGAGGGATACGTCCCGATCGGCGTACGGAGCGCTCAGGGCGATCGCCGAAACGAACTGGCTGGACCGCCGAGCATCGATCACCGCGTGGCCACCCGGGAGCCCGCCCCCGCCAACCCGGACCGGCGGACATCCTCCTTCTCCCAGCGCTTGCACGTTCGCGCCGAGGGATTGCAGGGCTGCGACGAGTTCTCCGATAGGTCGACGGCGCATTCGCGCAGTGCCGTCGATCAGGGATGGACCGTCTGCCAGTGTGGCTGCCGCGCTGAGGAAGCGGGCGGTGGTTCCCGAGGCGGCCGCGTCGATGGGTCGGTCGGGGGCGCGCAGTCGACCGCCGGTCCCCACCACCGTTACCGAGTTGCCTGCGACGGTGAACGAACCGCCCAGCTGCTCCAGGCATTCCATCATCGTGGCGGTGTCCCCGGCCAACAGGGCTCCGGTCAGGGTGCTGGTCCCGCCTGCCAATGTTGCGCACAGGAGAGCCCGGTTGGTGAGACTCTTCGAGCCGGGTAGCCGGAGGGTGCCGTCTACCGGGCCATGGGGCCGGATGATCAAGCGGTCGGGAAGTCGGTTATGCAAACCCATCACCCCCGAGTCTGCCACGCCGTCAAGATGAGGTAGCCGCCGCGTACAAAGACCGCACCTCTTCCATGGTGAGCACCCGCCACTCGCCGCTCTTGAGACCCGGATCTGTGAGCGGGCCGATGGCAATGCGAAAGAGCTTCATCACGGGAAACCCGATCGCGTCGCACATGCGCCTGACCTCACGCTTGCGTCCTTCTCCCATGGTCACCTCGAGGAGCCCCCGGTTCCTGGAGGAATCGAGCAACCGAGCGGAGATGGCCGCCGCAGGTCCGTCGTCCAGTTCGACGCCTTTTTCGAGCTGTCGTACCTGCGCGGTCGTCGGCATCCCCTCTACCAGGACCGAGTAGGTCTTGGAGACGGCATGGCTCGGATGCGTTATCAGATTGGTCAAATCTCCATCGTTGGTGAGCAGGAGCAGGCCTTCCGAGTCGGCGTCGAGCCTGCCAACCGGGTAGACCCTAGGATCGGCCGGCACGAGGTCGGTCACGGTGGAACGACCCTGTGGATCCAAGGTCGTACTTACCACGCCGATCGGCTTATTGACCAGGTAGTAGACGAGTCCGGGTCGGATCGGAAGGGGAACGCCGTCCACTTCGACGCGGACCAATTCCCGCTCCACCTTTTGGCCGAGGTGAGCAGGGGCACCGTCGACGGTCACCCGACCGGCTTTGATCATCTCCTCTGCGCCACGGCGGGACGTGATGCCGGAATGGGCGATCAACTTCTGTAAGCGAGCCAGTTCGGTCACGCGTCTGCCCGGAAAGTCTCCTCGAGGGTCTCAACCACGGTGGCAGGCGGAACATGATCAGCGAGCGGTGGAAGGTCCCCCATCGATTGAAGGCCCAGCTTCTCGAGGAACAAGTTGGTTGTGCCGTAGATAGTTGGAGTTCCCGGCAAGGGCAGTCTGCCGACCTCTTCTATCAGGCCGCGCCGTTCCAGCGTGCGGATGGCCGAGTCAGAGTCCACGCCTCGAATCTCTGCGATCTGGTTCCGGGACACCGGCTGACGGTAGGCAACCACGGCGAGAACCTCGAGAGCTGCGTTGGAGAGCCTGCTGGCAGTCGCCGTTGATGCATACCTCTCCAGGTAGGGAAAGGCATCGGGATGGCTGTAGCAGCGCCATCCCCCGGCTATCTGTCTGAGAGTGATGCCACTCTCACGTTCGGCCAAATCGGCCGCCAGGCCTTCCAGTTCAGCTTGAACGGTCTCAACGGGGATCTCCAAGACCTCGGCGAGTTCTTCGACCGGCACCGGCTGTTCTGCAACGAACAGGATGGCCTCGAGAATGCTGCGATTGTTCATGGTGTGCGACTCCACTCGCTGGTCAAGTTCTCCGGGGCCGCGCCGCCCGACCGTCGAACTTGGATGTTGGACAGCCAATCTCGTTGACTGACCTCAACCAAGCCCCACCGGGCCAACTCGAGCAAGGCCAGGAAGTAGGCGACCACCTCAACCTTGCGGGTGGTGTGCGCGACCATTTCATCAAAACTGGTCTCGGCCAATTCCTCGATCTTCGACCTGAGGTCACCAAGTGCTGCTTCAACGGAAGGCAGTTCGAGATCAAGATGATCGAGGTCCGGCTCCCCGTTCGGCGCAGCCAGAACCCGGGCCGCGATGGCGAACAACCCGAGCCGGTCGACCGGGACGGTCACCTCGGGGGGTCGGGGCGAGATCGCCTGGTCCATCCCGGCCGACCTCTCAACGTACCGGGTGGCTTCCTGCAGGCGGTGCATCAGTACAGCCGCAACGTCCTTGAAGGTCACGCATGCGAGCAACCGGGAGAGGAGTCGGTCCCTTTCCTCCATGAGCTCGAGTTCTTCATCCATGTCGACCGCTGCATCGGGCAGCAGGTGGCGCGCTTTGAGCTGCACCAACGTTGAAGCGATCAGGAGGAACTCACTGGTGACTTCCAGATCGAGTTCTCGCATTTCGTCCAGGAAGGAAAGGTATTCCGATACGAGATCGGTGAGGCTGAGTTTGGTGATTTCGACCTGCCTGCGTGTGATCAGCTGCAAGAGCAGGTCGAGCGGGCCCTCGAAGACGGCCGTCTTTACTTGATAGGTCATATCGATCGGTTGGTCGCGGTTGACGCATGGTATTGGGTACGGGGGCCGATGCGCAGCATTATCTGTCGGCGCTCTTCAACACTTCCCAGTCCGCGAGAGCGATCGTGGCCGGTCGTCGCTCATGGTGGTGGCGAGTGAACTCGACGATGAGTTGCTCAGAACCCAATCCGGCTAACTCCTCGGCTCCCAATCTGCCATGGTCGAGATACTGCTGCCAGGATCCTCGAACGGGCAGCCGAAGCTTGGCAAAGAGACTCGCCAACGATCTCCCCGTCACACCGAGATAGGACCGGCGTTTGCCTACGTCGTGCAGTAAGGCCGCCCGGATCAGATCTCGCCTGTCTGGGCGGGCGGCCGCGGTCGTCCGGGCCGCTTCCAATCCGTGCCGCTGGTCTGCAACCGGCTGTTCCCAATAGATTTCTGCTTCGCCCGCGTGATCCAGCCATGATTCCACTTCTCGGCATTCCTCATCGGTCATCGGGCCGGCGAATAGCACTGCAAAGAAACGACCGATCAAATGTGGCCAGCTGCCCAGTTCCATC
>JAHEDM010000123.1 GCA_024641205.1 Actinomycetes bacterium | reverse complement strand
AAGCGTTGGTGTGGAATACCGTTATGTGGCGGTTCCACCGACCAGCGATGGCCGGATCGTGCGTGTGGCCGAGCCGGTCAACGTTATGTCTGAACGCCTGCGGCGGTTGCGGACGGCTATTGCCGTCGCCGGGTTGGTGTCGGCCCTGGTCGGCGTCGGTGCTGTTTGGTTGATCGCTCGCCGGATCGTGCGTCCCATCTCGTTGGTCACGGAGTCGGCGGTGCAGATCGCCGCCGGCAATCGTACCGCGGAGATCAGCGGCGTATCGACTGTCGAATTGAAGCGGATGGCCGACACGGTGAACCAGATGGCGGGTGAGCTTCGCCGGAGAGCCCACCAGAGCGACGATGAACGATTGCTGCGAGACCGGATCCTGGATGCTCTCGAAGAGGGCGTGATCTTGATCGACGCAGACGACTCGGTTGCGTATGCCAACACGTGGGCCGGAGATTCGATCGGCGGGCGACAAACGCTGGCCGAACTCCCCGGTCCGCTCCAGGAGCTATCCGGAAGAGCGCGCTCGAGTGGCGACATGGAGCATGGAGATTTCGCCTACGGAATCCCTGCGCGGCGGTTCGTCGCCTCGGCCGTCGTGTCGCGAGAGGCAGGCAGCGTTCTCCTCGTCTTGCAGGACGTCACCGACGCTCTGAGAGTGGAAGCTATGCGACGGGACTTCGTGGCCGACGCATCTCACGAGTTGAAGACCCCTATATCGGCGATTCAGGCCGGCTCCGAAACCATCCTCCGGGCCATCGACGAGGATCCTGAGGCAGCCAAGACCTTCGCCGAGCAGGTGCGGCTCAATGCGGTTCGTCTGGGAAGGACCGTCGGCGACCTACTCGATCTCTCGCGTCTCGAGACCGAGGTCCCGGAGTTCGAGAAGTTGAGCATGGACGAGATAGTGAGAGACGAGGTTGTGAGAATCGATCACCCGAGCGGGAAGGCTCCTGTGGAGTTCTTTGTCGAAACGGAACCGGTCGAGGTGTTGGGCAGCAGGAACGACCTGCAGCTGGCGGTTCGCAATCTCCTGGACAATGCTCAGAGATACGCAGCAGGTCGTGAAGTTCGGGTGGCCGTCAGGCGTCTTGGCAATGAGGCAATCCTCGAGGTAGCCGACAATGGCGTGGGGATACCTACTCGTGACCTGCCTCGCATCTTCGAACGGTTCTACCGGGTGGATGAGGCGCGTTCGCGGCACACGGGCGGAACGGGTCTTGGCCTGGCGATCGTCAAACATGTGGCGGAAGCCCACGGTGGGCTGGTCGAAGCGAAGAGTGAGCTCGGTGTTGGATCCGTCTTCCGTGTGACGCTGCCCCTTGTCGATCTGGATGACGACGACCATCCCGAGATTTGATCACCCTTCCGTTGCCGCAGGGCGCGGTGACGGCTCCGAATCCCAACCGGGCAAGACCCAACAGACCGTAGGCGACGGAAATCACGTCGAGTATCCACTTGCCCCAGGAGGCTAGAGCCGCCCCCAAGGCCTACGCGTCGCGGAAGGTGTCGTGCGGCAACTGGAACAGGGCAGTGTTTTCGATGATGTCGAGTCCGCCGGCCTGCAAGCTACCCCGTCCGACGGCTCTTCCCAGCCGGGTCCAGGCCCGCCCGCCGACCTTCCGTCCCAGGGTTGGGGGCCCGGTGAAGACGAGGAGGCCGAACCGTGCTGACTGCCAGGAGGTAGACCCATGGTTGAACCCGGGTTGCTCTCCCGCTGCTGGTCGTCATCGGTCCTACTCGCGGTCGGCTTTGGCCTCGTCGTAGTAGTCGAGACGGTCGATCGGCATGACGAGTGACGTGAGGATGTTCATCAAGTGAGCGGTGATCCGCTTGAAGTACCGGTAGAGCAACGCTCGCGGTACTGCTTCCCTGGCCGGTTGCTCGGTGTGCAGTTGCTCGTCGATCAGTTCGTCGTACTCGTCCTGCAGTTCGTCGCTTGCCTTCAGCATGGAGTGCGCAGCTTCGAGGTCCTTTTCACCGAATACCCGGGCAGTTTCGCCGATCAGCTTCGAGATGCGATCTCGGTAGCGTGTCAGAACGGCGATATCTTCGGCATCCGATAGGTCGATCCCGCTGTTAGCTATGTCCCAGATGTTCTTCGAATAGTCGCCGATCCGTTCGGCATCTTTTACGACGCTCATCGAGGCCAGAACCAGCGGAATGTCTGCCGAAGTGCCCCGCACACTGACGTGCACAACCAATTCCCGTCTCACCGCCCGCTCCGCCTTGTTGACACCCTTGTCGGTCTTGCGGATGTCCTTGCCGACCAGAGCCGGGTCGGTTCCCCCGATCAGGGCATTGATGGCGTTGTCGAAGGTATGGCGGTCATCGAGGAGCATCTGGCGGATCTGTGCCTCTATCCGCTCGAGCTGCGCGTCCCCACCTCCCCGGAAGAAGTCAAGCACCATGGTTCACTCCCATCTCATTGCAGTATCAGTATCCCAAGTATTGGGACCAAAACGAAGGCCCCGATCACGTACACAATCACGAGCGATTTCCGGACCTCGGCGACGGCTGCCAGCTTTTCCGCCAGATAGAGGGGGATTCTCCTGAGTTGGGGGATGGGGTAGAAGATCAGGATGCCGCTGATGTTGAACAAGGTATGAACGAGCGCAATCACCAAACCCTCGGGCCGATCGGTAGCGAGCGAGGCGAGCAAAGCCGTGACCGTCGTCCCGACGTTCGCTCCCAGGGTGATGGGGTAGGCGTTGGCCAGGGTGAGCACACCGGCGGCAATCATCGGGACCAGCACTGAAGTGGTGATGCTCGACGACTGTACGGCAACCGTCATGATGAGACCGATCGCCATGGCAGTAATGCCTCCGCCCTTGGCAAGCACGACGTTCATTGATCGCTCGATACGGCCGGCCACCACCAGTTTCATGTTGCGGGTGATGTAGGCCAGAGCCACAAAGATCAGCGCCAGCCCCAAGATGAGCAGCAGGATGCTGAGCACGGTGTCGTGTGCGCCCAATCCCTCCATGATGTTCTCGAAGAGCTTGACGGGCGCCTTGACTGCGGCCTTGATGGGGCTATCCGGGCTCTCGAACTCGAGGTCGGTCGATTTCCCCAGGAAGCCTGCCAACGCTGCGGCGGCTTTCGATAGGAATCCCGTGGCGAGCTCCAGGGGTAACAGGACGGCAACCGCCATGATGTTGAAGAAGTCGTGCATCGTCGCTCCGGCGAAGGCCCGGCGGAATTCGGAGCTACGGCGCAAGTAGCCGAGAGAGGCGAGAGTGTTCGTGACCGTCGTTCCGATGTTGGCCCCCATGATCATGGGGACGGCCAACGGCACGGTGAGAGTGCCTGCCCCGACCAGGCCCACGATGGTTGCGGTGGTTACGGAGGAGGACTGCACCAGGACCGTCGCCAGGATGCCGACGAAGAGGCCCGCCAGGGGATTGGATACGCCTTTGAAAAGCGAATCTGTGAAATCCGCGCCGAAACCCTGGATGCCGCTTTCGAGTGCCTTGACTCCCACCAGGAACAGGTAGAGGAGAAACACCACGAATAGCACTCGGACCCTCGTAGGGATCTGACGGCTGGTTGTGGTGTCTTCCGGCATGATCACACCGAATGGAGCGGTTGTTCTGGTCTCGTGCTTGCAGCAGCATAGATCCCTCGATGGGAAGCATCGACCGGACCGGATGCGTACGCTTGGAGCGGTGGAGAACGCTGTGCCTCGTGTGGCGGTGACTGCCGGTGTCGAAGCCTCAGCCGGGATGGCGGCCGAGCTGGTAATGGTGGGTCTTCGCCCGATCTCCCTTCCCTGTGTGCGTATCCAACAGGCTGATGGCGCTGATCTGGCGCGCGCCCGTGCCTCGGTCGAAGAGGCCGATCTAGTTGTGCTGACGTCGTCCCGCGCCCTCGATGTGCTCTGGCCCAGCGGACCGATCCCGGCCACTCCGATTGCCATGTTGACGCCGGCCGGGGCCGCCCGGGTCGAAGAACGCGGGGGGCGGGTCGCCCACGTCGGGACCGGCAACCCCTCCGACTTCACGGCCTATCTCGTGCGCAAAGCGGCAGGCAAGCGCGTGGCGTATCCTCATGCCGAAGGCGTCGATCCGCGGGTCATCGTTTCGCTCGCAGATGCAGCCGGTGAGTTGGTGGCGGTGGCGGTGTACGGATGGATTCCCCTGGCCCCGGCCCCCGATCCGGTTGAGGCGGTCGTGTTCGAATCCTCGCTGGCGGTGGAAGGATGGATGGAGGCTCGGGATCTGTTCGGCATCGTCGCAGCGGCCATTGGCCCGGCGACGGCGGCAGCTCTGCGCCGGTACGGCCATGGTCCCGACATCCTGGTCCGCCGCCCCCACTTCGAGATATTGGCCGAGACCCTGGCCACCGCTCTGCTGGGGAGTCTTCAATAATCAGCTTGGCCGGGCTCGGCATTGTGTGGCTAGGCGCCTCTTTTCACGTGATCGAATCGCATGTGAGCGATCTTCGGATCAGGGAGGTGTCGAGTCGGGGAAGGGGTTGTCGTATGGCCGACTACCGAACCTGTCCCGGCGTCCACCACACTGACTTGGCCTGAGGGTCGTGTCCGTAGCCCCGCCGGATAGACAAGGCGTATCTTGCGAGCCAGATGGCTCCTGTCAAGATGGCGGTACTAGCGAAAAAGGCGCTCGCTGATCCCATAACGAATTCTCCTGTTGGTGAAGCACGACTTGTGGGGACCAGTTAGTCCCGGCCGTACTGATTTTGGGCAAAACTTCGGGCGCCGCCACTAACGACCACGCCCTCGTATTCATTGTACTGATTCTGGGCCAATAGGCGAAACACCAGGTCCGGATTATCTGGTATCAGCTCACCAGTCACGAGTCCCGAGCATGGTGTTGCTGGTTGCTGGTCAGCGAATCTCGTCGTCGGGATCCGAGTCGGCAATCAGTGGCGGGACCTGTCCGCCTCCACCATGGCCACCTCCGCCCGGTACCCACCAGACGGACTTCGAGCCTTTGGCATGCCCGTAGTCGCCACGCCACACTGAGCGGGCGTACCGGATGAACCATCCCAAGATTCCGATAGTCCCCACGGCCAAGATCCACTCGTACCACTCCACGGCAGTTCCTACTGTTGCAGCACCGCTTCCAGGAACTTCTTGGTTCGTTCGTGCTGAGGGTTGAGCAACACGTCGTCGGGTGGGCCGTCTTCGACAACCACGCCTTCATCCATGAACACGACCCGATCGCCGACCTGCCGGGCAAAACCCATCTCGTGGGTGACCACCATCATGGTCATGCCTTCCTCAGCCAGTTTGCGCATCACGTCGAGGACTTCGCCCACCAGCTCTGGATCCAGCGCGCTGGTCGGCTCATCGAAGAGCATCATGTCCGGGTCCATCGACAGTGAGCGGGCGATCGCCACTCGCTGCATTTGACCGCCGGAGAGGTTGATCGGGTACTCGTCGATTTTGTCGAGCATGCCAACTCTCTCCAACACCCTCCTGGCAGTCTCATCGGCCTCTTCTTCCGACCGATTCAGGACCTGGCGCTGAGCAATGGTCAGGTTGCGTAGCACGGTGAGGTGCGGGAAGAGGTTGAACTGCTGAAAGACCATGCCGATTCGGGCCCGGACTGCGTCCACGTCGGTTTCGGGATCGGTTAGGTCGATGCCCTCAACCAGAACCTTGCCGGAAGTAGGGATTTCCAGGAGGTTCACGCACCGCAGCAGTGTCGACTTGCCCGACCCGGATGGTCCGATGACACAGACGACCTCACCGGCATTGACCTGGAAATCGATGCCGCGTAGCACTTCGAGATCGCCGAAAGATTTGTGCAACTCCAAGATCTGAATGGGAGGAATGTTCTTTTCCATGGTCACCTCGCCCTCGCCGCACGCTTCTCGAGTTGCGCAACAAACCTCGTCATCGGGAGCGTGATGATCAAGTACATGAGCGCGATGACAATCAGCGGCGTGCCGTTGAATGTGTCATTCATGAAATCTCGCCCGAATTTGGTTAGCTCCTTGGTGGCAATAGTCGTGCCCAGAACGAACAACAGCGAGGTGTCCTTGATGAGTATCACCAACTCGTTGGTGAGCGGCGGGATGATGATCCGGAAGGCTTGCGGCAAGACAATGGACCTGGTCGCTGCTCCTTTGCTCATGCCCAGCGAGCGAGCGGCTTCCATTTGACCTCGCGGAACCGCTTCGATTCCGGCCCGGATGGTCTCTGCCATGTACGCAGCCACGACAATCCCAAGACCGACCGTTCCTTTGCCGAGCGTGCCCCCCGGAATCCGAACGCCCATGGCGATCGGTAGGCCGAATCCCACCAGAATGATCGTCACCAGGGCTGGAAGCCCACGGAACAATTCGATGTAGGTGGTGGCGATCCACTTGTATGGCTTGATATCGGATCTCTTCATCAGGGCCAGGATCAAGGCCAGGATCAACCCGAAGGTGAAAGCCAGAGCGGTGTAGATGATGGTGTTCTTGGCCGCTACGGTGATGACCTCCGGGAACATCTCCGCGGCGATTTCAGGATTGAAGAATGCCTTCTGGATCGTCGGCCAATCGGCGACGAGCACCACCGCGGCGAGTATCAGGATGAGCGTTCCGTAGAGGATTCCTCGACGAACCTTTGCCTTGGTCGACTTCTTCATGACGTCGTCCCCATTCTCAAACGATAAGGGGGACCCTAGTCGGGTCCCCCTTAGGCTGATTCCTCAGATTGGCTTTACTTGAAGTATTTGTCGTAAAGGGTGTCGTAGGTTCCGGCGCTCTTGACGGTGGCCAGTGCGTCGTTGACCGCTGTGAGCAACGCTTCTTTGCCCTCTTCCTTGACGGCGAAGCCGTACTGCTCGCCGGTCGGGTAGGTGGCGACCACGGTCAAGCTGTCATCACCCAGCATGCGTTCGGCATTGACCGGCAGGTCCTGGAGGATGCCCTGGATGTCGCCGGCTTCCATCGCCACGAACAAGTCGGCACTCTCGCCGAAGCTGACAACCTCGGCGCCGGGGTTGTTGTCGTTGGCATAGGCCTCGCCGGTGGTGCCCGCCTGCACGCCAACGCGCAATCCGACGAGATCGTCGTAGCTGGAGTAACCGGAGTCTGCCTTGACCATCAACGATTGGTCGGCGTCGAAGTAGCCGTTCGAGAAGTCGATGTTCAATTCCCGCTCTTCCGTGATGGTGATCGCCGAAGCGGCAATGTCGCACTCGTTGCCGACCATAGCCGTGCCGCTGGTAATGGAATCGAAGCCGGAGTCGATGAACTCGACGGTGAGATCGAGTTCCGCGCCGATGGCCTCCATCAGCTCAACGTCGAAGCCGGAATAACTGCCGCCCTCTTCGAACTCGAACGGCGCGTACGGAATGTCCGAACACACAGTCAGGGTGTCCGCAGTGACCAGGTCGTATTCGCCACCCGCCCCGCCGCTACAGGATGTCGCAATCAGTGCGAATGCCAGCAGCAGCACCAGCGCCGCGGTGGATCTTCTTCTCATGGCC
>JAHEDM010000122.1 GCA_024641205.1 Actinomycetes bacterium | reverse complement strand
GGCCAGCGGCACCTGGGCGGTAACCACCCGGGCGTTGCCACGCTGCCCCATTTCGTCGATCTTGCCGCGCCGGGAAGACAGGTCTCCGATCACGTCACCCATGTACTCGTCGGGTGTTACGACCTCGACCGCCATGACCGGCTCGAGCAGCTTGACCCCGGCCTTCTTGGCAGCTTCCTGTAAAGCCATCGACCCGGCGATCCGGAACGCCATCTCTGAGGAATCGACGTCGTGATACGACCCGTCCGTGAGTATGGCCCGGACGTCGACCAGAGGATATCCGGCGAGGATGCCCTGATCGAGAGCCTCTTCAATGCCTGCATCAACTGATGGGATGTACTCGCGGGGAACATTGCCGCCCTTGATCTGATCGACAAACTCGTATCCCCCGCCGGGACCGGTTGGCTCGAGGTTGATGACCACGTGTCCGTATTGTCCACGGCCGCCCGACTGACGAACGTACTTGGCAACGATCTTGCTCACAGGACCCTTGATGGTCTCCCGGTATGCAACCTGCGGTCGGCCAACATTTGCTCCGACCTTGAACTCTCGGATCAACCGATCGACGAGCACATCGAGATGCAGCTCACCCATCCCGGCAATGATGGTCTGGCCGGTCTCTTCATCGGTCCGAACGAGGAATGTCGGGTCTTCTTCAGAAAGGCGGTGCAATGCGTCGCCCAGCTTGTCCTGATCAGACTTGGTCTTCGGCTCGATTGCTACCGAGATGACCGGGGCCGGGAACGTCATGGATTCCAACTGGATCGGATGGGCAACGTCGGTGAGCGTGTCCCCGGTGGTTGTCATCTTCAACCCGATGGTCGCAACGATGTCGCCGGTATGGATCGTATCGAGATCCTCGCGATGATTGGCATGCATGCGCAGGAGGCGCCCGATGCGCTCCTTCTTGGCTGAAGTCACGTTGTAGATCTGGTCACCCTTGGCAGCTTGACCCGAATACACCCGGAAGTAGGTGAGCTTCCCGACGTGCGGATCGCTCATGATCTTGAAGGCCAAGGCAGTAAAGGGCTCGCTGTCGTCTGCGGCACGCTCGAGAACGATGTCTTCCTCACCCGGTTTAAAGCCCTGAACGGGCGGCAGATCGGCAGGGCTGGGGAGGTAGTGAATGACGGCGTCGAGGAGTGGCTGCACACCTTTGTTCTTGAAGGCCGAGCCGCAGAAAATGGGAGTGAAGAGGCGCTGCAGCGTGGCGGTCCGAACCGCGGCATGCACTTCGGAGGGCGAGATGTCAACCTCTTCAAGGAATTTCTCGAGCAGCTTCTCGTCGACGTCCGCGCACGCCTCGAGGAGCTTGCCTTCCCATTCACGCGCTTGCTCCTTGTAGGCGTCCGGAATTTCGACGGTCTCCCAGTGTTTACCATCGTCGCCGCTCCAAATGTGGGCCTTCATCTCAACCAGATCAATGACGCCTTGGAACTCCGCCTCTGCCCCAATCGGCAGCTGGACCGGAACCGGGTTGCCTTCGAGTCGGTCTCGAATGCTGTCTACCGCGGCAAAGTAGTCGGCTCCGACCCGGTCCATCTTGTTGATGAAGCAGATTCGTGGAACTTTGTACCGGTCGGCCTGACGCCATACGGTCTCGGACTGAGGCTCGACGCCGGCGACAGCATCGAAAACGGCAACGGCGCCATCCAGCACCCGCAGGCTCCGCTCGACTTCGACCGTGAAATCGACGTGTCCGGGGGTGTCAATGATGTTGATCCAGTGATCTCGCCATCCGGCGGTGGTAGCGGCTGAGGTGATGGTGATGCCGCGCTCCTGCTCTTGCGCCATCCAGTCCATCACGGCTGCACCCTCATGGACTTCGCCGAGCTTGTAGGTCTTGCCGGTGTAGTAAAGGATGCGTTCGGTGAGCGTTGTCTTGCCCGCGTCGATGTGCGCCATGATCCCGATGTTCCGGGTCCGGCTGAGCGGGTACTGACGCAGGTGCGTCAGTGCATCGTTGCTCTTTCCGTTGCTCATTTCTTCCTCAGTCGCTATGCGGTTGTCAGGCGGTGCAGTTACCAGCGGTAGTGGGCAAATGCCTTGTTTGATTCGGCCATCTTGTGAATGTCCTCGCGGCGCTTCACCGCGGACCCTGTGTTGTTGCTGGCATCGAGAATCTCATTGGCCAGCCGCTCCGTCATGGCATTTTCCTTGCGCTTGCGCGCGAAGTTGACCAACCAGCGGATGGCAAGCGAATTGGCCCGACGCGGACGAACCTCGACAGGCACTTGGTAGGACGAACCGCCCACCCGACGCGAGCGGACCTCCACCTGCGGTCGGATATTGTCAATGGCCCGCTTCAAGACAGTGAGGGGATCCTGGCCGACGCGACGCTCGACAATCTCGAGCGCACCGTAGACGATCGAGCGGGCCGTCTCCTTCTTGCCGTCCAGCAGCACCTTGTTGATGATCTGACTGACCAGAAGGCTGCGATAGACCGGATCTGGTTCGATAAGGCGCTTGGGCGCCGGTCCACGTCGCATCAGGACTCCCGCTTCGTTCCGTAGCGGGAGCGTGCCTGCCGCCGACCGGATACTGCGGCCGCGTCCAGCGTGCCCCGAATGACCTTGTAACGAACGCCCGGAAGGTCTTTGACACGGCCACCGCGGACCAGGACGATCGAGTGCTCCTGGAGATTGTGTCCCTCACCGGGGATGTAGGCGGTTACTTCGACGCCGGAGGACAAGCGGATACGAGCGACCTTGCGCAGCGCCGAGTTGGGCTTCTTAGGTGTGACCGTATACACACGGGTACAGACCCCGCGGCGCTGCGGTGCACCTGCCAGACCAGGCGTCTTTTCCTTCTTGGGCTTCGGCTTCCGACCCTGACGGATCAGCTGCTGAACGGTCGGCACAGAGCCTTCTCTCTTCTCTTCGACGCACCCCAACCCGCTTCTTGGGCTGGAGTTCTTACAGACGGAGTGGCACGTTCACCAGAGGTGAAGGAGCCAATCCAGCCACATCATCAACCCCAAGGCGCCGAAGCGACTCCAGGGCACGCGGAAACGTGGCGGGAAAACCGAGGCGGAAGTATATGCGCGACCGGGAGATGATGCAAAGCGAGCGTGCGGTGGCGAACGTCCGGCGAGCAGAGCGAGCACACCCGTGCCCTGCACTAGCATCATCCAGTGAAGGGAAGATCCTGTCAGGATCTTCTCCGGATGCATTGAAGGAGGAAAGATCCATGCGAAAACGGAGCGGAGTCTCGGTGTTTCTCATCGTTCTCTTGGCGTTTGCGTTGCTGGCTGCGGCGTGCGGCGAGGACACGGGCGACGGAGCCACCACCACGGCCGGCGGAGAAGACACGGCCACCACAGCGGCCGCAGAAGGGCTGAAATTCGGGATGATTCTGGTCGGTCCCAGCAATGACCGGGGCTGGAGCCAGGCGCATTACGAGGCAGGTCAATATTTGGAGGAACAGCTCGGTGCCGAGATGATCTTCCTTGACAAGGTGAATGTTGCCGACCTGCCCGACAAGACGGTTGATCAGGTTGCCCAGGATATGGTCAACCAAGGGGCCCAATTGGTCTTCCTGACTTCAGACGATATGCGAGACGGAGCACTTCTGGCGGCTGAACTCAATCCAGACATCCCCATGATCTGGTCGTCGGGTGACAATGCCTGGGCCGAAGGCGAGGCACCTGCACCGCTCGATAACCTCGGCAACATCATGGGTCGGATGGAGTACGGAAAGATGATGGCCGGTTGTGCGGCCGCCTTGACCACCCAGACCGGCTCGATCGCTTACCTCGGTCCGCTCATCAACGACGAGACCCGCCGGTTGGTCAACTCGGCCTTCCTGGGCGCTTCGTATTGCTGGGAGAACTATCGGGGCGAAACCACCCCGCTGGAGTTCACGGTCAACTGGATTGGATTCTGGTTCAACATCCCTGGTGTCACGCTTGACCCCACCCAGGTGGCCAACGGGTTCCTGGATGGCGGGGCCGACGTGATCCTCTCCGGGATCGACACCACCGAAGCGCTCGATGTCGCCGGCCAAGCAGCCGACGCAGGCGAGGCAGTTTGGGCAGTGCCGTACGACTTCGATGGTGCGTGCGAACTGAAACCCGAGATTTGTCTCGGTGTTCCCTACTTCAATTGGGGTCCTGCCTACTTGAAAGTTGCCCGGGCGGTCATCGATGGCACCTTTACAGCCACCTGGGAGTGGAATGGGCCCGACTGGACCGATCTCAACAACAAGGAAACGACTGCCGTTGGCTTCGTCAAAGGCGATGGTCTCTCGGCAGAGAACTCGTCGACGCTCGACCAGTTCATCGCTGGTTTGGCCGACGAGTCGATCAACCTGTTCGTCGGACCCTTGAACTACCAGGACGGATCCACCTACCTGGCGGATGGCGAGACCGCCACTGATGCGCAGATCTGGTACACCAAGCAGCTCCTCGATGGCGTGACCGGCCCGAGCGAGTAGCCGGCGCACTCACTAAAGCACTGCGGGGGAAGGGCCGAGGCCTTTCCCCCGCTTTTCATTCTCGAAGTTTCGAAATACCCAAGCGTGCGACGACAGCCACCCTTCGAAACCTCTAGCCTGTGGCCAAGATGAGCCTCGAACTGCGAGACATCCACAAGCACTTCGGCCCGGTTCGCGCCAATGACGGCATCAATCTGACGGTTGAGGCGGGCACCATGCACGGTCTGCTCGGAGAAAACGGCGCAGGCAAGTCCACCCTGATGAAGGTGCTGTCTGGATTCCACGCTCCAGATTCCGGTGAGATCATCCTGGACGGCACGCAAATCCGGGCTTCATCCCCACAAGATGCCATCGGCCACGGCATCGGGATGCTGCACCAGGATCCACTCGTCTTTCTCCCTTTCTCCGTTATCGACAACTTCCTGATGCAAAGCCCCGGAGGGCTCCGTCTCAACCGTCGCTCCGCCCGCCGGCAGTTCGAGGAAGTGTGTGAACGCTTTCAATTCAGCCTCGATCCGTCCGCGTCGACCCGGTCTTTGACGGTGGGAGA
Organism: Actinomycetes bacterium; assembly: GCA_024641205.1. Taxonomy (GTDB): domain Bacteria; phylum Actinomycetota; class Acidimicrobiia; order Spongiisociales; family UBA4744; genus UBA4744. The sequence continues at coordinate 2,466 of JAHEDM010000122.1, read as the reverse complement.
ACGTCAGCAACTCGAGATCGCTCGGCTGCTCTGGCTGGGGGCCCGGGTATTGATTCTGGACGAACCGACCACCGGCATCTCAGCACCGCAACGCGTCAAGCTGTTCGCGACCCTGAGGGCTCTGGCAGAGGAGGGAATGAGCGTCATTTTTGTTTCCCACAAGCTGGAAGAAGTCGAGGAGCTGTGCCAACGGGTGACCGTCATGCGGCAAGGCAAGGTCGTCGGCCACGCGGAGATGCCGACCCCGGCATCGCAACTGGTTGAGATGATGTTCGGCGCACCCGTCCAAGTCGAGGCTGCCCAGCCCATTGAACTGGGTGACTCGCTCCTGCGGGTCAAGGATCTCAGTGTCAAGGAGAGACTCCTATCCATCGAAGCCCTCTCCGTCGATGTGCGGGCAGGAGAAGTGATCGGCCTGGCGGGGTTGGGTGGAAGCGGCCAGAACACCTTCATGCGAGCGGTAGCCGGATTGGTCTCGCCTGCCGGAGGAGAGATCAACCTCGACGGCAAGCAGATCGCCGGACTGCCCTACCGGGATCTGCTTGATGTGGGAATCCAATACCTGCCGGCCGGACGCCTCGAGGAAGGTCTCGTGCAAGGGCTCAGTATCACCGAGCACTTCGTCTTGTCCAACCCCGACACACCGTTCTTCGTCGATTGGGACACTGCCGCCGAACATGCCGCGACGGCCGTGACTGCCAATTTCATCAAAGGCCGGGCCGACAGCAATGCCGAGGAACTATCCGGCGGCAACATGCAACGCCTGCTCCTGGCGATGCTCCGACCGAGACTTCGGTTGCTGATGATGGAACACCCGACTCGGGGGTTGGATATCGAATCGGCGAACTGGGTGTGGAGCCAGTTGTTGAAAAGACGCGAAGATGGCACGGCGATCATTTTCGCATCGGTTGACCTCGATGAACTCTTGCGCTACAGCAACCGGATTCTGGTGTTCTTCTCAGGAAAAGTGATATCCGAGGTCAATGCGAGCGATACGGACGTTGAAGAACTCGGCTTCCTCATCGGTGGAAAGGTTCGGGAGAACCAATGAGCTGGATGCGACCGTTGGGACGCGCGCTGATACCGATCATTGGCGCATTGGCGTTCTCCATTCTGCTGCTTCTCCTGGTCGGAGCCAATCCTTTTGAAGCTCTCGGTTTGCTGGTCAAAGGATCGGTCGGATCAGCGGCCAGCCTCTCCGACACGCTCACGGCCTGGGTAACCATGGTCCTGGCCGCCGCCGGACTGGTGGTTACCTTCCGAGCCGGGTTGTGGAACATCGGCGTTGAGGGGCAGATCATTGCCGGTTCGATCGCTGCAGCCTTCGTCGCCCGCACCGTCGAAGGGCCGGTAGCCGTGATGATCATCTTGACGATGCTGGCCGGAATCGTAGGCGGAGGGCTCTGGGCGCTCCTGGCCGGGGTTCTGCGAGTGTATGGGAAAGTCAATGAGATCTTCGGCGGATTGGGCTTGACCTTCGTCGCAAGCAGCCTCGCCACGTACCTGATCATCGGGCCGTGGAAACGGGCAGGCGTGGCTTCCACCGGGGGTACCGATCCGTTCCCTCGGGATTCCTGGCTGCCGACCAGTGGCACCTTGCGAGTGTCGATCGTGGCCGTGATCGTTGCCGCACTCGCCGTGGTTGCCGTGTACTTCATGATGCGCGGCACGCGATTCGGGCTCCGTCTCAAAGCAGTCGGGCAGAACCTCCGCAGTGCCGTGTTGTTCGGCATCCCCAACAAGCGATACCTTCTCCTGGCCTTCATCATCGGTGGCGCTCTGGCCGGCCTGGCGGGGACCATTCGGGTGACCGGTTTCCATCACAAGCTTGTATCGACCCCGTCTGGTGCTCATGGATACCTGGGGATCTTGATCGTTCTTCTCGCCGGATTCGAAGCAAAGTGGATCGCCCCCATAGCCTTCTTCTTTGCGGCGATCGCGGTTGGCTCCTCACAGCTACCCCTCCAGATGGGGGTCGATTCGTCGTTGGGAGGGATTCTGCGAGGCGTGCTGGTGCTCTTCGTGCTTCTGTTCGGGGGTTGGCAAGCCCGCCGGGCCGGTACCAGACTGGCTGCCGGCAGTGCTCCGCCGGTTGAGACCGTCATCTTGCCCGCCTCTCCAGGAGGTGAAGGATGAACGAGCTCAACACGCTCATCTTCACCGCAACGCCCTTGATCTTCGCCGTGGTAGGCGAAACCATCACCGAGAAGGCCGGCGTGATCAACCTGTCGATGGAAGGCAGCCTGATGTTGTCGGCCATGGCCGGATTCGTAATCGCATTTGAGACCAACAGCCTCATGCTCGGCTTCTTAGCAGGGGCGATCGTCGGCATGCTGGTGGCACTCCTGATTGCTTTCTCGAGCATCCGTCTGAAGCTCAATCAGGTTGCTGTCGGATTCGTCCTTTTCCAGCTCTGTGTCGATTTGAGCACCTTCCTCGGCAACGGTTACGTCCGAATTCCGGGAC
>JAHEDM010000121.1 GCA_024641205.1 Actinomycetes bacterium | reverse complement strand
TAGCCATGGCCGACCCGAAGCGTTGACAAGCGCGCACGATGTAGCAGGCCACCAGATGCTTGGCTTCGCGGCGCACGGCATGAGCCAGTACCCGGCCCTAAGCGCCGACACGAACTTTCTCATCTTCCCCTACCAGGCTCGCCTGGGGGCTCTGCGTGTCACTGCATGGTCGGTCGGGTACGCGGCTAGACCGATGCCGAAGCTATCTCACCCACCTTGTTGTCCACCACGATCGGGGTCTGGTAGAAGTCGATCTGCGGATCGACCCCGAAAATGTTCCTGAAGTTGTCGCGCCAGATACCCGCGTAACATGCCTCCGCGTCGGCTCGAGTTTCCCAGAGGTAAACGCCCCCGCCGATTCTTCGTTCTTCGCTGTAGAGGAAGTTCTTCCGGATCAGACCCGGGACGGTGCGGAACCCGTCGGCGATCTTCGAGACATTGGCGGCGTACTTCTCGTAGGTGAACCCCTGGGGAAGCGGGGCAGTGACGACGGCGGTAATCATGAATGACCTCCTTTATCGCGCGATTGGGAAACGGTCTTCTTCTGGAACGAATAGATTCTCGGGAACAACCCACACGAGAGACGGAGCGGCGTCGGGGGTTGTCACCGGCCCGTCCGGCTTTCCTCGGCTATGCCCCGGGCCGCGCGGAGAAGGTTCAGGCTTTCCGTCCCGTCGCTGTGGAGTGATGTGAGAACGTCTCGGCAGAACCGTTCGAGCGGGAACTCGGCCATCACCCCGTTGCCGGCGGTGACCTCCAGAGCTCCCAGCATCACATGCACCGTAGCCCGGTCGCAATGCACCTTGCACAGCCAGGTGTGTTCCGGGTCGGACGGTTCTGGTCCGGTGATGGCCCGTGCGGTATCGCGGATGTAAGCCTCCATCGTGTCTATGTGCATGCGCATCTCGGCGAGGCGCGAGCCGATCGTTGGATGCTCGATGATTGGGCGTCCCCCTTGGACACGGTCGCGGGCGTAGCCATGGGCGATGGCGTACATGGCTTTCGACATCCCCAGGCTCGTGGCCGGATAATCAACTGCCTCCTGAATGAGCGGAATCAGGGATCCCCAGGCACCGTCTACGACTCCGAGCAGGTGGTCGGTCGGGAGGTGAACGTCATCCAGTAAGACATCTCCAATCGGATACAAACGAAACCCGAGCTTCTCGGATACTCGGGGAAAGCTCACCCCGGGCCAATCCGACGGCACGACGAAAAGGGAGGATCCTCGGTGGACCGGAACATCGCGGTTTGTGCGGGCGAACACGAGGACACATTTGGAGAAACCCGCCAGCGATACCCACTGTTTCTGACCGTTGAGAACCCATTCATCTCCCCGGCGGACGGCCGAGAGCATCAGGCCCCGGTGGGGGTCGTCGGAGGGAATCAGATTGTCGGTCCCGGCCCCGGGTTCGGTGAAGGCGGTCGAAAGACAAAACTCGTGGTCCTCCACGAACGGCCGGAGGAATTTCTCCCGCTGTGCCGGGGTGGCCAGGTGATAGAGGAACTGAGAGCCTCGCCAGCAACTGTAGAAGCACTTTGCCAGGCCGGGCTCGACCTGGGACATCTCCGAGAGCAGGAGCGCACGGGTCAGAACATCCGCCGAGATGCCGCCCCACTCCGGGGGCAGGACGAGGGTGCGAAGGCCCAGCCGGGATCCCGCCCGGATCAAATCCCACGGCATGCGAGAAGCCGGATCCGCCCGCTGTTCGATCTCCCGGCAGACGGGTGCCACCTCGCGAGCGAAGAAAGCGCGGACGGTGTCCCGCAACTGCTTCTGAATGTCCGTCAGTCCCGGATCGAGCATTCAAAACACCTCATGCAGAGAGGCATTTTCCTGTGCGTGCGTTTGGCCAATCCTAATTGAACCCGCCGGGGTCGAACGTCAGCGCCGACGTTCCGGAATCACTCTTCGTTCTCAGCCCACCGAGCGGGCGTTGTCCGCCGTTTACCCGATCCGAGCGATTGTCTCCGTCACCATCGGTCGGCGACCGCCCTCGCACTGTGGCCGCAAGAGAACATAGTCTCACGGCCAGACGGGGCGTCGTCATCGCCATGCGGTGAGCGTTTGCCCGTCAGTGCTCAGGGTTCTTGCGCTCGATCGAAAATCGTGGCGACGGGCTAGTAGTGGAACTGGGGATTGCCGTCTCGCGGGGGTGAGGTGACCTACCGCTGTGAGGCCGAGGGCCCCCGTTGGCTGCGACGGCTGTGGTCGCTTCAAGTTCGACCCACCATCACCGCTTCGTCGGTTCGACCGACCCGATGCTTCGTCCACTCGACGTCGGCAAACCCGGCGTCCCCCATCATGGAGGTGATTCGGTGGATCCCGGCCTCGTCGATCCCCCACGGCTTCCCGGGATCGAATTGCTCCACGACGAGGAACCGCCCTTCGGAGGCGAGGACGCGGCGAGCTTCGGATATCCCGGCCTCCTCATCGCCCCAGTGGTGCATCGAGTGGATCGTCCAAACGACCGTGAACAAGTCGTCCTCGAAGGGGAGGTGATGGGCGGGAGTCTGGACATACCGCACGTTCGGTAGGCCTCGCGAGCGACGGCGGGCCACACGAAGCATCCGACCGGACGGGTCGGCACCCACGGCCTCCTCCACGAGCGGAGCGGCGGCGCGCACGGCGGCACCCGGCCCACACCCGATGTCCAGCACTCGATCACCCGACGCGAGCGCGGCCACCTCGACCATGAGCAGGTTCGACGGAGGGTTGCGATGGAGGATCGGGTAGACAAAGGACATGAGACCCCGCCAGATCGGCGGGCCATGGTCGTGGTCGCCGTCCCCGTGACCGTGTTGATGGGGGCCGGCATGCTCGCTGTGGTGATCTCCGTGATCGTTCATCCGTGTGCTCCACTCGGCGGCCGACGGACACACGATACAAGCCGATCGGCCGGCCCGGTCTCCGTTCGAACGATCGAAACCCCGCCGGACCCCTCGTGTGAGCAGACACCAGTCCCCTGCAAAGCTCTCCTTCGAATCATCCAGAGGGTGATTCTGTTCCGGACAGTAGATAGTCCCACGAATCGACTTGAGGAGGACAGAAATGGACTGGAACCATATGTTCACGAGTTTCGACGGAAGAATCAGCCGAGCCAAGTTCTGGGCTGGATACGTTGTACTTTGGATCACCGCGGCCATCAGCGTGGGCATCATCTCAACTCTTCTAGGTGACGACACCTCGACGACGATGGCCTTCTCGGTGATGTACCTGGTCGCCATCGCCATTCTTTTCTTGGCCGGATTGGCCATCCAGGTGAAGCGTTGGCACGACCGCGGCAAATCAGGCTGGTGGGTCTTGATCGCGCTGGTCCCCATTATCGGCGCCCTCTGGGCGATCATCGAGACCGGCTTCTTGCAGGGCACCCGGGGAGCGAACGAGTACGGTCCCGACCCTATCGGATGGTCCTGATACGTTCCTCACCGTAACCGCCCAAAGCCGGCTGAACCTGGGGCCGGTCCCAGGTTTGGTGACGACGGTGAGTTCGACGGCTCTGTCCGAGGCCACAAGCAACCGATGACAGCTGATGGCAAACGGGAACGGGAAGTCAACTGATACCCCGGATGTCCGGTGACGGATCGCGGCGACCTGTGGCAAGGGTTCGGCGTCGGCCGGCACTCCGCAGACGAACGGTCAGTTCGATCGCACGAGCGCCCACCATGCGACGCTCGTCTGTTGACGGGGTCGCTTCACGTCAGGCAGCGGTTGTTCGTGGCGCTCTGCGGGTCCCTGGTCGGACGCAGCGTGGTGTTCCGATCTCGACGGTGTTCGCCGAGTATCTCACCTGGATTGGTGTTCACACCTCGACGGTGAGGAAGGTCGTCACGATGTAGGCGATGGCCAACACCACGCTTGCCCAACGCATGATCGGGCCGCATGTTTCGAGTCGCCTTCCGAGGCGGTCGAGTCGTGAGACGGCCACGTGTCGGACCGCCCAGGTCCATCGCAGTGCCCGATAGGCCCTGGTGAGATACCAGCGATCCGACCAAAGCCGTATTCTGCTCTGGCGCTTGCGGCCGTGGGCGTAGTCGGCTGGTTCGTTCCACGTCGTCAGCGGGTAGGCCAGCGCGAATGCGATACCTGCCACCGCAAGACGCAAACCGAAGGCGAGAATGATGATCGCTAGGGGCGACAACAGTGCCGCGATGAACCCTCCGACGCTGTCGAAGCTGGTGACGTATGCAGCGGCTCCGCCCGCCTCGTTGACCTCGTCGATACGGCCGCTGGTGGTCGCGAAGATCAGTCCCAGCCACAGCAGTGGGTAGAAGGCCTTGCGCAGACACCACAGGACGAGCACTGCGGCAGGGTCGAACTTACCCGGGCGTAGTGCAACGGCCGGATCGAGTTCCTCAACTGTGTGGGGTGTCGTCATCATGGAGTCCTGTGGTATCGCCGGCGTGATCGTCGCGTTTTGGCTCAGAGTCGCCGGTCGTGACATAGGTGCGTGTTTGTGGGTCGTGATCGCCCCGGGCGTTTCTGGTGCAACATTCCGGAGTGTGTCCGCTCGGGCCGCAAGATCCTCGGGTGGCGCTCCAAGTCGCATCGGCGGCACGAGTTCCCGGGCTGAAGCAGGACGGGAACAGCAGTTCGTAGCCGGTGAATCCGGGGTCGACTCCGGTGCTCATGGTGTCCCCTCGGAGTAGCCGGATTGGATCTCGGCGAGGACACGATCGAGCGGAGCTCCGGCGACGAGGTCGACCATGCCGTCCCAAAACGTTCCCGTGCCGACGGCGGGCGGCATGAGATCTGCCCCGTCGAAGCGGACTACCTCGGCGGACTGCACGAGCTCGCCGAGTCGCCGATCCAGCTCAGTACCGTAGGCCGTTGCATCGAAGCTGAGGTGCGGAGAATTGTATCCGCCGGCAGCAGCCCAGGGTTCGCCGGAGCGGGGGCTCGCCAAGAAGGCGAGTAACGCCCGTGCCTCTTCTGAATCCGTGAAAACCGCGGCGATCTCTCCTGATGCCAGCAGTGGCGCGGTCGTCCCTTGCATCGGGGGGAGAACGAAGACGTCTACGTCGCCGTTGGGTCCGAACGTCAGGCCCTCGGGTAGCTCTCCTTGTTGGAAACTCCCCTGACGGGTCAAGAGACACCCCGGGGGCTCCTCGAACATTGGATCGATGGCATCGAGCACCGGAACCGAGAGGATGGCACGGCGCCCGCCGGCCACCTGGCCGGGCTGCAGCGCGAGCTCGCTGAATGCTGCGAAGGCTTCGCGGATCCGCTCGTCGGTGAAGGGGATCTCGCCGGAAGTCCACTGGTCGTAGATATCAGGACCGTGGAGGCGTAGCACGAGATCCTCGATCCAATCCGTGCCCACCCAACCGGTTGCGTCGAATGCCTCCATGCCGAGGCACCACGGCGTGTAGCCGTCACGCACCATCTGATCGGTCAACGCTCGCAGCTCGTTCCATGTCGTCGGCACCTCGTAGCCTCGTGCGGCGAACAACTGAGGCGGATACCACACGAGGCTGTTCACGCTGAGTTTGTACCAGGCGCCGAAGAGTTTCCCTTCGACGGTGGCGAGATCGACCGCCCAATCGGCGTACCCGTCCGCAATCGAGGCTGCGACGCCGTCGTCGATGGGGACGAGGAATCCGGCGCGTGCCATTTCTGCGAGGAGTGCCGGCTGTGGAAAGAGCGCCACATCGGGGGGATCACCGTTGCGGACCCTGTCCTGAATGCGGGCAGCGAACGCCGCAGTCCCTACATAGCTCGCTTCGATACCCGTCTCCCTCGTGAATTCGTCGAGCACCGAGCGAAAGGCCTCCGCATCGGCACCGCGGTATACGCTGAACACGCGGAGGCGAGATGCGGGGTTGGCTTCCTCGGTCGTGTCGGGGGTGCACGCAACCGCAACCAGCGCGACCACGATCGAGACGGCAGTAACTCTCGCGCGTCTGCTCATCAGTCTGCCGTCGCTTCGTCTCGCTGTTCCAGCCGATATTCGACTGCGACCTCAACGGGGACGTCCCGACTCTGAGCGAGGAGCTCGGCGAGCCGCCACGCCGGTACCGGAGAGCGGCTCGAAGCAACCACGAGATCCACCGAAGCGCCAGACTCACCGATATCTGCCTGCAACTCAATGATCCTGCCGGCAGGATCCCACTCCCGGATGGACGAGATGACATCACGGGTGAACCTCTGGTCGCCGACGAGATCCGCCGTGCGCCAGGCGAGCGGCACGCTAACTCCGATCGTGGCGAGCAGCGCAATGGCCAAACCGACCCGCAGCCGTCCCCGAACCATGATGCGTGTGTCGGCCGGAACGAAGCCGGAGGCGAGCATCACGATCATCGCAGACAGCACGATTGCCACGAGGTTGGTGACGAACAGCAACAGAGCGCCCCTCGCTTCCGACGTCGCCCCGAGCTCCAGTGAGATACCCACGGTGGCGAGCGGCGGCACCAGGGCCACGGCAATCGCCACGCCCGGGAGCGACGAACCGGCTCGAGGGTGGGTGAGAACGTAGCCTCCAGCGAGACCGGCGGCGATGGCGACTCCCAGATCCAATATGCTCGGGGAGGTCCTCGCCAACAATTCTGATGTCAACTCGGCGGCTGTGATCGTCCCGGGGGCAAGGCGCGAGATCCCCCATCCGGTGGCGACGGCAGCGATGGTGCCACCGACGAGAACCATGATCGAGACTCCCAGCCGGTCGAGCTGACCGTGCACCAACGCCGCTGCGACCGCCAGGATCGGTGTCATCAAGGGGGCGACCAGCATGGCACCGATGACCACCGCTGCCGAGTTGCTGATCAAGCCAAGCGCCGCGATGGTGGTCGACAAGATTATCAACGATCCGAACCGGAACAGGAAAGGGCGCCACTCGGGACCCTCAAAGAACAGCTCATCAAGAACTGCTTTGCGTTCATCCTCTTCCCAATGCCCCGGTTGCACAAGGCGACGGAGCAAGGAACCAGAAGGACTCAGCACCCGACGGTCACCAGCATCGTCCTCGAGCGGTGCATCGCTCCCGGCAGCGTCTACCTCCTCCATCTGCCGTCTCCTCTCCGTTTTGGCGTGGGTCGGTTCCCCGACGATATGACCGCTCGCGCGGGCGCAACGGGACGCTTGGAGTTATTCGTAGTCGACGCGTACCTTGGATTGCGAATCAGAGGTCTGACTGGGTTCGGGGGCAGCTCCGTGCCTACGTGGTGCCGTCGAACACGCCGGGTGGATAAGGATCGCCCGCTGCTTCCGGATCAGCCCTAGAGCTCCGGCTCCAACCCGAACAGACCCGCAGCCCGGTACCCGACGATATGGGCGACCTCCGGAAGAGATTCTCGCGCACCGCAGCGAGCCGGCCGAGGAAGTCCGGGGTCGGGAGACCGTTGTTGAAGTAGCGCAGCCACTTCGGCGCCAGAACCCGCACGTCGTCGCCTGTGCCTTCGATTCGGCCGTGTACTTGCCGCTGAGCAGACCCACGCCGTGGCGATGGTTCCGCGGAG
>JAHEDM010000120.1:4009-7471 GCA_024641205.1 Actinomycetes bacterium | reverse complement strand
TGGATGGAATTCCAAAACACAGCTTCATATATCTCCGAGTGGCGGCTCTCGAACAGCTCCCGGAGTTCGCCGCTCAGCCCAAGAAACGATCGAAACTCCTCCGGGAAGATGTCGCTCTTCCCCACCGAGAACCACGGTTCAGACGCCATCTCTTGTTCCGGCATGGTTGGTTCCGGCATGACTCGAAAGTCACACTCCCTCAGCAAGGTCAACTCGTCGTAGTCATAGAAGACAACCCGGCCGTGGCGAGTCACTCCGAAGTTCTTGAGGAGCATGTCGCCGGGGAAAATGTCGGCCGCCGCCAGATCCTTGATGGTCTGGCCGTAATCGGCAACCGCATCCCGGGCGGCCTGATCGCTTGCCTCCCGTACGTACAGATTGAGGGGAATAACTCGCCGCTCGAGGTAGGCGTGATCGATTACTACGTGATCATCCTCGATGGAGACAGTTCTGCCTGCCTGGTCGAGCAGTTCGGCCAGCAGGTCGGCGGTGAACCGTCTGCGTTCGAACTTGAGATGCTCGAACTCTTGAGCGTCGACCAACCGTCCGGCCCGATCGTGTCGAAAGACCAGCTGGTACTTATCCATGACGGATTGACGGGTGGTCTGCTTCGGGGGACCAAACGAATCGCGAATCACTTTGAAAACGATGTCGTAGCCGGGCATCGTGAATGCGACCATGACCAGCCCCCGGGTGCCCCTGGCGAATTCGAACTGCTGATCGGACAAGGCCAGATGGCGAAAGAGATCGCGGTACAACCCGGTCTTGCCGTGCTTGTTGTAACCGATCGAGATGTAGAGCTCGGCACTGCGCTTGCGAGGAGTCAGATCTGCCAGAAAGCGGACCAGGTCGTAGGGCCGTTCGGCCTCGACGTGGAAGTAGGCACGAGTGAAGCTGAAGAGCGTGCTGACGTCATCCTCTTCCAACAACACGGCATCCACCACGATGCCGGCATCGGTATTGGCCAGGGCCAGCACCAGCGGTATGACGGCCAATCCGCTGTACACCCGCCCGACCAGATAGGCGCGCTGTCCCCTGTAGAAGACGCTCCGAACCATCTCGACGCGTTCGACCGAACGAAGCGCCCCGACCTCGGGAAGGTGCGAGTTCAATCGTTCAGCAGCGGCAGACGCGTCCCTCCTCACATCGGCGTAGGGAACCTCGAACGAAAAGTCGGTCATCACTCGTTCGAGTAACTCCTGCATCGAGCGGTGATCCGTATATGCGCGATACACGGGGGCAACCGCCGCCGTCGGAGGGCTCTCGAAATCCGTGTCGACGTACTCGATATTCGGGTCGAGGCCGACGGTCGAGAAGATGCGACGGGTGATCGAATTGAAAAAGGTTTCGGCCAGATCCCAGTCTTCGCGATCGGCGATCAGCTCTGAGTAGCGGGTCTTCATGGCCGACCAAACCGACTTGTCGTCCACGCATGCTTCGAGCTTCTGAGCGATGTTGGCGACCACTCCGTCGACAACGTTCTTGTAGAGATCGAGCCGTTCAATGGCGTCGGTCTGCAAACCTTGCCAATCCCGCTGTTCGAACCGATGCTTGGCTCGCCGGGTGATCTCCATGAACCGACCCCGGTAGGACGCAAAACCATCGACGATCAGAGCTGCGCTGCGGCCGCCGCGGTCCTCGAGTGGCTCGTCCATGGATTCCAGTTTGCCACGAAATGGCTCACCTACCGCCCGGCGAGTCGGCAAGCGGCCCCAGCCCCGTAGAATCTTACCCATGTCGATTCCCCGCCGGCGCATGCGCTGGTTCATTACGGTCGGTGCCTTCGGGGTTCTCTTGCTGGTTACGGGCTTGACCTGGGATCTCGTTGCCCATGCGCGTGACTCGCACCTGGCGGCTGAGGAGCGTGTCCTCAGTCTCGACAATCCCTCTCACGTGGTCATCGGGCTTGGAATCTTGGCGGCCGTTACCGGATTTCTCGGTACGGCCTGGGAGATTCTTACGAAGCAGGCCGGCCGGACCGAAGCCCGGCTGACCGGCCTGGCGGTGCTTGTCGGCTTGGCCCTAGCGGCCGGCGTCGGAGGCGTGCTGGCGGTGACCGGACCGCACGAACACGACCATGCGGTAGATGAACCGGCGGTTATGGAAGAACAGATGAGCTCGGCGGCTGCGCTGGCCGTCGACCGATCGCGGCTCCCGGGCGACGAAGCCATCGCCCTGGCCACGCTTTCATGGAGCCGGTCAGGTGCCGTCGGCCATCTCGAGCACGATGGCCATGGTGACCCCTACGATGGGCCGCCTCCCGAGGCGCCACTCTCGGCCCAGGAGAGCACGGAGCTCGATGCCCAACTCGCAGCGGCCGCCGCGGTCGCCGAAGACCTCCGAAACACAGAAGCGGCGGCAGCGGCGGGGTACGTGCAATCGGCCACCGAGGTCCCGGGCGTGGGCTCCCATTGGACCAGGTGGTCGCTGGTGGATTACGAGTTCGATCCTGCCCGGCCCTCCCAGCTGCTGTTTCACGAGACAAAGCGGGACGAGCCTGCCCAGTTGGCCGGCTTCTCGTACTGGGTGCGAAGCACCACCGAGCCGGAGGGATTCGCAGGTCCCAACGACCACTGGCACCAACATGTCGGCTTGTGTTTCGAGAACGGGTGGTTACGCCGCGAGAACTTGCCCAGCCGGGCCGATTGCGCAGGCGATTGGATCAATGGGTCCGACTTGTGGATGCTGCATGCCTGGGTGGTCGCCGGGGCCGAAAACGAGTGGGGCGTGTTCGCCGAGGTCAATCCGGCACTGTGCCCCGATCCGCGCGGCCTTCCCGACTTGTTGACGTGCGATCCGGGCGGCGTCTAGACGACTTCGAGCAGCTCCGGAAAATGGCAGGCAATTTGATGGCCGGCACCGGGATCCTCCAGCGGCGGCTCGACTTCGGCACAAATGTCCTGAGCTTTCCAGCACCGGGTGCGAAAACGGCACCCGGAGGGCGGATTGATGGGGCTGGGAACGTCGCCCTCGAGGGGAATCCTCGTCCGTTGCCTTTCGCGGTCGGGATCCGGGATCGGAACGGCCGATAGCAGCGCCTGGGTGTAGGGATGGTGCGGCTGTTCGAAGATCTGCTGGCGGGTTCCCAACTCGACGATCCGCCCGAGGTACATCACGGCCACCCGGTCGCTGATGTGGCGGACCACCGACAGGTCGTGGGCGATGAAAATGAGGGTGAGGTCGAAATCCTTCTGCAGCTCCACCATGAGATTGAGGACCTGGGCTTGGACGGAGACGTCGAGGGCCGACACCGGCTCGTCGAGGATGATGAGCCTGGGCCTGAGCGCCAGCGCCCTGGCCACCCCGATCCGTTGCCGCTGACCGCCCGAGAACTCATGTGGGTAGCGGCTGCCAAAGCTGGCGTTCAGGCCCACCCGCTCCAGCAGCTCTCCGACCTTGCGGCGGTAATCGTCCATTTCGTCCCAGATGCGCAGTCCTTCGCCGACGATGTCCTCCACCGTC
>JAHEDM010000120.1:0-3940 GCA_024641205.1 Actinomycetes bacterium | reverse complement strand
ACCCGGCGCATCTCGTCGCGCGGGAGCGTGACGAGGTCCTGTCCGCCGAACTCAATCGTGCCCGAGGTGGGCTCGATGAGCCGCAACAAGAGGCGCGCGGTAGTCGACTTTCCGCATCCGGACTCTCCGACCAGCCCCAGAGTCTCTCCTTGGTGGAGGTCGAAGGATACGCCGTCGACGGCCTTGACTTCACCGACCTTTCGCTTGATGATGCCCGGTTCCTTGACCTCGAAGTACTTCGTCAGGTCACGGACATTCAGCAGCGTTTCGCCGTTCGGAGAGCTGGCATGCTGGGTCACGAGCCACCCTCCCGAGTGAGTGAGGCGCGGAGCTCGGTCGGGTCGAGATCGGCCGTCCAGTCGGGCCGGGCGGCGAAATGGCACACGACGCTCGATCCGTCGACTACCTGCGGCTCGGGGTAGTCCGTCTCACAGATCGGCTGGACATAGGCACAACGGGGGGCGAACCGGCAACCCCGAGGAGGGTCGATCAGGCTGGGGGGCGCTCCCCCGATCTGATGGAGCTGCTTTCCGGTCTCGGCATCAACTCGTGGCATCGACTCCAGCAGCCCCCAGGTGTAGGGGTGCTTGGCAGCGTGGTAGATGTCGTGGGTGTCGGCGGCCTCTATGTGCCGTCCCGCGTACATGACCATGACCCGGTCGGCGATCCGGGCCACCACCCCCAGGTCGTGGGTGATGAGAATGATCGACATGTCCATCCGCTCACCGATCTCCTGGACCACATCGAGTATTTGCGCCTGCACGGTCACGTCCAGTGCGGTGGTAGGTTCGTCGGCTATCAGGATCTCGGGCTCGAGAGCGATGGCCATGGCGATCATGGCCCGCTGACGCATACCGCCCGAGAACTGATGAACGAAGTCTTGGGCACGCCTGGGCGCATTGGGGATACCAACCAGATCGAGGAGTTCGACGGCCCGCTCGTAGGCCTCCTGCTTGGTCACGTCACGGTGGGCACGGATCATCTCGGCGATCTGGCTACCGACTCGATACACCGGATTGAGGGCGGTGAGCGCATCCTGAAAGATCATGGCGATGCGGTCGCCCCGTACCGTGTTGAGCTGCTTGGTGGTCATGGGTACGAGGTCCTCGCCGTGAAAGAGGATCTGGCCTCCGGCGATCCGGCCCTGGCGGTGGGGCAGGAGCCCGAGAATCGAGAGGGCGGTCACCGTCTTGCCGCAGCCGGATTCGCCGACGATGGCGAGCGTCTCGCCTGCCTTCAGTTCGAAGGAGACTCCGGCCACCGCGTGGACAATCCCCTGCTCGGTGTCGAATTGGGTGTGCAGGTCGCGGACCTCGAGGATGGTGCTTCCCCGGGGCGGACGCTTGCGTTCTACGCTGAAATCGATGATCTCGACGGACATCAGCTGGATTTCCTTTGGGTGGGATCGAGGGCGTCCCGCAGGCCGTCGCCGAGGAAGTTCACACAGATCACGGTAATGATCAAGGCCAGGCCCGGGAACCACAGCATCCAGGGCGAGGTGGTCAGCTGGCCCCTGGAGTCGGCGATCATGTTACCCCAGCTGGGGGTCGGCAACTGGATACCGAACCCGAGGAAGGACAGCGTCGCCTCGGAGAGGATCGCTCCCGCCACCAGCAGCGTGACGGTTACCGTGATGGGACCGACCGTATTGGGCAGAATGTGACGGAAGATGATTCGCCCGCTCTTGGCTCCCAGGGCCCGGGCGGCCTCAACGAACTCCTTCTCTTTGAGCGACAGGAACTGGCCGCGCACGATCCGGGCCAGCGGCATCCAAAAGACCAGTGTCAGGACGAGCACGATAATGAACACCGAACTTCCCAGGATCCTCCCCACGACAATGAGGAAGACCAGGGCGGGCAAAGCCAGCATCGCATCGGTAAAGCGCATGAGGATCGTGTCGATGCGCCCGCCGAAGAAGCCGGCGATCGCCCCAATGACGGTCCCGATCAGCGCCGACGCCAGCGCCACCCCGATACCTACCAGGATCGACACCCGGCCGCCGTACAGAACCCGGGTGAGCACGTCGCGCCCCAGGCGATCGGTGCCGAACCAGAAGTCGCGGGAGGGAGGCTCCAGGGCCCTGGTAATGAATTGTTCTTCGAATCCGAACGGCGCCACGACCGGCGCCAGCAGCGTCAGGATCACGATGATGCCGAAGATCACCAGGCTGGCCATAGCCGCCTTGTGGCGCCTGAATCTTCGCCAGGCGAGCTGGCGATTGGTGAGGACCTCGGCGGAAAGGCCTTCGGCCTCCAGGTACCCCTCGGGCGGGACCCCCGCGGTGTCGGAGATCTCCGCAGGAAGCAGAATCCGGTTCTCCAAGGGATCGTTACGTCGATCAGGCATAACGGATTCTCGGGTCGAGAACGGCGTACAAGAGATCGGCGATCAGGTTCGCGATGAATACCGCCGCGGCCGTGATCATCAGCCAGGGAAGGATCACGACGTAGTCTCCGTCGAAGAGCGCCTGCAGGAACAGGGTCCCCATCCCGGGCCAGGCGAAGATGACCTCGGTGATGATGAGCCCGCCCACCAGCAGGCCGATATCGATGGCCGCCTGAGTGGTGAGGGGAATGAGGGCGGTCCGCACCCCGTGCTTGGTCAGGACGCGTCGTTCCGAGATACCCTTGGAGCGGGCGGTGCGGATGTAGTCCGAATTCAGTACCTCGAGCAGACTGGCCCGCATATATCGGCTATACACCGCGATCAGCTGCACCGCCAAGGCCGTCGCAGGCAAGGCGATATGGCGTAATCGGTCCATCAAGTCGAAACCCTGCGTGCCCGGACTCGTCATCCCCGCCGTATAGAAGATCGGCTCACTCGTGTTGAGCCAGCGCTGCAAATAGACGCCAAGAACCAGCTGAAGCATCAGGCCGACCAGGAACACGGGGGTGGCAATCCCTAACAGGGACAGGCCGGTGGTGGTGTAGTCGAACCAGCTGTTCTGCCTGACGGCGGCGATGATGCCGATGAGTACTCCGATCAGCAACGAGACCGTCAACGCCACAATGGCGAGGACCATCGTGTTGCGAAGCGCCTCGGCGAGCATCTCCCCCACCGGGCGACGGGCCACCAGTGAGTTGCCGAGGTCGCCGGTGATGAATTTGCCGAGCCAGCGGGTGTACTGCACGAATTCGCTGTCGTCGAGACCGAGCTGTTCGCGGTAGCGGGCGATGTCCTCGGGTCGGACCCGCGGGTTGAAACGGAGTGCCGCCTCGGGACTCGCAACGGCCCGGGCGCCCATGAACGTGAGGACGCTCATCACGAGCAAGATCGGGATCGTGATGAAGATGCGCCTCACGGTGTAACGAACCACGCAGACTCCCTCCGGTCGGCTTCCACGAACGGAAGCGCCGGGATGAGGCTAGCTCAATCCCGGCGCTTCGTCTCGCGAAAACGCGATATGCGTGTACTACCTAGCCGGTGAGCGACCAGTCGTACATATTGGCGAACGTCCCGTAGGTGCTGGCACCGAACAGGCCGATAGGGCCTTCGATCAGGTCCGTCCGATAGGCAGTGATGTTGGGCAGCGTGTAGAGCGGAATCCACACGATGTTCTCCGCAACAATGTCCCCGGCCTGATTGATCAGGTCGAGCCGCTTCACTGGGTCGATGGTGCGGTCGGCTTCAATGACCAGATCACTCAGCACCTGTGCCTGGGGATCGTTGTCCCACGCGGTGTAGTTCTGACCGGAGAAGCTGTTCTCCTCGCTGGGGATGTCGTCGATATTGTAGAGAGCCACCTGGGACGGATCAGGGCTCGACGCCTGTGCCCACAACCCGAGGTTGAAGGTCAGCTGTGGCAAGCGGTTCTCGAACAGCTCACCTGCGTCGTAGTTCTGAATCGTCCAGCAGATTCCGGCCGGAGCCGTCATCTGCTGTACCAGGGCCTGCACGTCCTCACGACGCTGGTTGCCGGCCACCGTGTTCCACTCGATGT